>JACMOJ010000129.1 GCA_014378085.1 Burkholderiales bacterium
GCCGTCAGCAAGGCGATCGCGCCCAGGTAAATCGTCAACGGGTGGCTACGGCAGGCGTTGCGCACGGCGTCGATCCACCCCACGCGTACCTTTGCCGCAAGCTCTAGCTGCGGGCGGCCCTGGTCGATCAGGTAATAACCGACATGCGTCGCGCGGGCATCGGTGCACTCATCAGTACCAACTGCGGCGGCGGCGGGGGCGCAGGTGGCGGTGGTCGCATCACTTGCATCGGCGTTTGTTGTTGCGCGCAGGCTGGCACTCGCGCTGGCCGCCGCGTTGGTAGCCTCCCTAGCAGCGGCGCTAACAACCGCAAGGGCGGCCATCTGGATGGCGGCGCGCGCAACATCGCTTTCGGACATGGCGCTATTTCTCGCGATTTTTTCAACCGCGTGCCGGTAGCTATCGCGCGTGGCGAAATCCATCTGGCCATAGATCCGCATCGGATCTTCTTGCAGCGTTTGTTCGACTGCGCTCATCGTTTCGACAAATTTTCGCCAGTCCATGGCGCCCAGAAAACGCAGACTGCCGATGCTGTTACTGATCGAGACTTGGCTCGCCGCTTGCCGCTGGGCTTCCATTTGCACCATCTGCGCGATGGTGTTGCCCTCCTCCGCCAAGTGTTGCTCTATCCAGGTCAGCGGCAGCGCCAGCGCAGGGCTTTGGCCCTGCAGCCGCCGGGCCAACTCCGCGATAAACGGGCTCGCCATCGGCGGGTTCGAGCGGGCCATGTCGGCGATCACCAGAATCAGATTCTTCTGGTCCGACTCAGCAACTTCCACCATCTTGTCGGCCCAACTATCGGCCAGATCACGATTAGTGGCACCGACCACGATGCGCGCCGCGACGCGGCGCAAATTTTCGATCAGCGCCAACCGCAGCATGATCGGGATCGCCCACAATTCACCGAGCGTCAGCGGTGTGATGGTTTGGTAGGTGGCAACGAATCGATTCAAGCTTTCCGGGTCCACTCGCCCATCGCCGTGAGAGATGACTTCCAAGGCGATGTCATAGACGCGTGGCAGCCCAGCGGACGGGCCGTGCGCAAGCCGCGGTAGCTCGCCACCGTAACGCCGTGGCAGATGCCGTTTGGCGGTGCGTATCTGTTCTTCGATGAGGTAAAAATTGTCTAACAGCCATTCCGCGGCGGGTGTGATGCGGCGGCTGACGTTCACCGTGCCACAAAGCGTGCTACAGGCATTCAGCAATACGGCTTCGTTATCCGCGAGACGGCCGATCAACCGATCAGGCGCACGCCCGTCAGCCAGTCGATGGGTATTCGCGAGGTCCCTGCCGTGCTGCTCCATCTGATCGCCGCTGAACAATTCCGCGCGCAATGGGGATGGGTCGCGTATTTGCGGTCGCAATCGAAGCTGGTCGAGCAAGCGGCGCACAGTACCGTCGATGACCTTACGGTTCAGGTTCAATGTCTTTACCTCCTTAGTCGCCCTAGCGTGATCCGCGGTCTTGCCTGCAGTGCTGGTCGTGCTGCAACACGTTGCCCAATCGAATGATGGTGGTCACCGCTCCTCGAATGCGTCAATGCTTTTGTGGCTGGCTCGGGCTGTGCGGTTCGTGCGCGATCATTCAGCTACACACGGCCGCGCGCGGCCCAAAAACGAGGCGATATCTGCCCACCGCCATCAACGCATTCGGAGACCAATGCTGACATGACGGCAGGAATAAATACGTTCGCTAACGCACGGATAAGCGCCGCAGTTCAAGCCAACGCTGATACTTCTGGCCACGTCTGGCCAATAAAGTGCGTCGAACGCGATGCGCCGACGAGCAAATGCAGTCGCACCGATATTTTGCCCAGTGCGCCGCATCAACGTTGCCAAAGACCTACGGAGAAATACATGAAACATGAAAATTTCAAGGCGGAGCATGTGTTGTTGCTGGCTCCGTTGACCGCGCTTTGTTTGCTGTCGGCCTCCCTACAGGCGCAGACGGCGCCTGCGAAACCAAGCGCTAACGATATGTCGCATTCCAAAATGCAGTACGCGAAAATGTCGGACGTCGAGAAGGGCGAACACGACATGAAAAAGCCGATGATGATGGGCATGGAGGAAATGCAAAAAATGACCACGTCCGGCAATGTCGACAAAGATTTCGCAATGATGATGAAAATGCATCATCAACAGGCGCTGCGTATGGCGCAGATGCAACTCGATCACGGCAAATCGCCCGAGATGAAGGCAATCGCGGGGCAAATCATCGCATCGCAGAAAAAAGAAATTGCCGAATTCGATAAGTGGATGGCAAAGCAGAAATAGCGCGCGGCCATGCGCAATGAAACCCATGATCGTTTCTGGGTAGAAGTACTGATGCTGCCGTGGCTGGACGCAGCAAATGCATGACATATGTAAATCTTTGCGCCCACGTTTGCGGCAATTCACCCTGCTACTCCAGCGTGATTAGTCTGCCGATTGACCGCCGTCGGCGTCTGCGATGCGGTGGCAATTCGCCGGCCGAGGCTTTTGGATGGCCAGGCACCGGGATGCTTTGGCCGGATCGGCGCGGCGATCATTTTGGCGGGGGGGACGATCCCGCCGTGCCACCAATATTGCATTACCGAGCGATATTGATAGAAAGCCAAGCACGCCATTTGGCGCGGCGTTTGGCACAAAAATGCTCCAAAAAGTCCGCCAGTGCATGTGTCTGCGAAGTTGCCGCGAATCAACCATTGCCCTTGTGGGGCGAGGCACTAGCGTGACTGTGCCAGGCTATCGCGTACCGGTAGAGTTCGTGATTCTGTCGGCGAATATGTCGTCCAGCGCGGCACCAACTGCGGCGCAAGCCTAAACCCGCCTCGCCGGAGTCATGGCAGGTGCGCGTGCTGCTGACCGTTGTGGAACCCGTTTCGACCAAGTGCGGGCTGCGTGCCTAGCGATCGCGCCGCCGTTCACCAATCAGGCGCGTTACTTCCAGACCACGTGGGACTCGAACTACGGCGATCCTCGCGGCCGCTCTTACTACGCTTCGTTGACCTGCTCGTTTAAGTAAGCCGCAAACCGGCAGGCACCCACGGAGGTGCCGTCGAAAAAATCAGCAGCCTCTAAGTTGAAAACAAAACCCCCATCAGCAAACACTGATGGGGGTTTTGTTTTTGGTCATCGGAAACGGAAATGAATTTTCCCTGGCTTACGCTATCGAATCAATTGTCGAAACAGTAGCGGCTAGGGCAGCTGCTGACCCATAGCTGACATGGCGATTGCCCGAAAGCGGCGGTTTAAAGTGAAGCTAATTTGACCGCACAGCTAGGCGACACGAGAAGCGCACTCCTTGATGAGCGCTTGCAAAAGGTCAGTGGGTGTGCGGTA
>JACMOJ010000130.1 GCA_014378085.1 Burkholderiales bacterium
CAGGCGACGAACCAGGTAGGGCAACAAATCCTCATGGGTCCCAACCGGCGCATACACACGGCACGCCGCGTTGTGGCTCGTCAGCACTTCTTCGTAAAGTTCCATGCCCATGCCGTGCAGGCGCTGAAATTCGAAGTGCTTGTCGGCGCCACCTGCCCGCTCGAGGATGGTTGCAACGGTGTGGGCATTGTGGGTAGCAAATTGGCTGAAAAAGACTTCTGGTCGCGCCAGCATTTTTGCTGCACAGGCGAGATAGGCCACATCGGTATTGGCTTTGCGCGTAAACACCGGATAGCCGCTAAAGCCTTGCATCTGTGCACGCTTGACCTCGGTATCCCAGTAAGCACCCTTCACCAGCCGCGTCATCATGCGTCGTCCATGTTTTGCGGCCAACGCGGTCAACCAGTCGATTACATGGACGGCACGCTTCTGGTATGCCTGTACCGCGAGACCTATTCCCTCATAGCCGGCGAATCGCGCATCGCCATACACAGTGGCGAACAATTCAAGCGAAAGTTCCAGGCGCTCGGTTTCTTCCGCATCGAGCGTTAAACCGATACCACCATCGCGGGCCATCTCCGCAAGCGCCGTCACCTTCGGCAACAATTGCTGCATTACCCGTTCACGCTGGGCCAGTTCATAGCGCGGATGGAGCGCAGAAAGCTTCACCGAAATACCGGGCGCTTCAAATACGCTCTGGCCTGGCTTCACGGCTGTTGAAATCGCCTTGATCGCGTCTTTATATGCAACGAAATAACGTTCGGCGTCTTGTGCGGTCATTGCCGCTTCGCCCAACATGTCATACGAATGACGGTATTTCGCCTGCTCACCAGAGTCGGCACGCTTTAATGCGTCCTCGATATTGCGGCCCATAACAAATTGTTCGGCCATCAACCGCATACCTTGACGCAACGACGCGCGCACGATTGGTTCGCCCGCCTTGGCTGCAAGCTTTGTCAACCAACCGCCAACATCAGTAAAACTTTCTGCTGTAGGCGACACCAGCTTGCCGGTCAGCATCATCCCCCAGGTGCCCGCATTCACCAAAAGAGAATCCGACGCACCAAGGTGTTTTTTCCAGTTGCCCTGGGCAAATTTATCCTTGATCAGCTTGTCAGCCGTCGCCGCATCCGGAATGCGCAGCAAAGCTTCAGCCACACACATGAGCAGTACGCCTTCCTGCGACGACAGATCATATTGGGTCAGGAACGATTGCATGCCTGAATGCTTTTGCTGACGAGCTCGCACTGATTCAACCAAGGCACGCGCCGTCGCGGACACGCGCGCGTTTGCCTCGACAGAAAGTCTTGCAACCGGAATCAGTGCGTCAAGCGTGCGCGATTCATCGGCGAGAAAAGCGTCGCGGAGGGGTGAAAACGAGGGGAGCATGGCGGCGGTCATTCAAGGAAGGTGCGCGCATTATCGCAAATGTCAGGCGGGTTCACCGGAGGAGTACACATGCCTTGAAAAATCCCAAATGCAAAAAATGATTTGGGCAATCTTCGCACAACCAGGATAGGTGCCCGCTGCCAGATTTGCAGATCGCCATCAGCTGCGGATTTCGAGGTCTTTTGGAAAGTTGGCGTTCGACTTGTCGCATTTTGGACACGGCGCAGGAGTTTCAATCGAACATGGTGCGACCCAGGTTCCCTGACATTATCCTGTCCCGTAGCGGCGTCAAGGGCGGGTTGCGGTTCTATGCAACCCGGCGAAGCGAACCCTTGACGCTGCGTAGGGACCATAAACTTCGATTTGGCTGTGGGCACGGCACTTTGTGCCCACAGCCATAGCGACTTGTGTGCCGTAGTTGGTAGAGTGCAGCGCAACTTTGTATCA
>JACMOJ010000131.1 GCA_014378085.1 Burkholderiales bacterium
AGCGGGCAGCAGGCAGCCAGCTTGATCCACAGCTTGTCCGGTGCTTTATCCGGGCGGTACGTAACGAAGCCGACAACGAAGGCGTTTCCTTTGTTGCCGATGACGGACTAACCTGTTTCCATCAACTTATCGCTGCACTTTCAAACGGACGCAATTTCATATGAAAACCAAATCAGAGACTACTCAACCGGTGCTTTCGGAGACCGAGAAAAAAATGCTCGAACTCCTCATCAAAGGGGCATCAAGCAAAACCATCGCGCAAAGCCTGGGATATAAGGATGGGACCACGCGGGTTTACCTTCACTCGCTTTACAAACGTATAGGCGTACATACCAAAACCAGCGCGGTAACCTGGTATCTCGCCAAGAAAGGGGAAATCGGTTCGGCCGATGGCATTACTCGGGGGAAGTTGCCGGCAAAGTCCGAATCGTTTGGCGATTTTGCCGTGGAAACCGATTTGCTCGCCAGTTTAGGCGTATTGGCTATATTTGTTGGACCGCATAGCAAGATGTGGGAGCTTGCGAACCGCCTCAAAGATGGAAGCGCGCCAAGCGGTCCGCTGGAGATCGAAACCATTCGCGCCAGCTCGCGGCATTTGTGGAATTCAATGCTTCGCGGAGATTTCGCGGACGCTAAACGAGAATTCGATACCGGACTATTCTCCAAACTTTTCATCGAATCGACGACCGACGCAGTGGTGTTGTCGTCAATGCTTTTGCTGGGTGGGTACTCGGCAAGTGCCAAGAAGGCATTAGCCGCAATGCCCGCGCGGAAAGGGGCAAGTATCGGCATTACACGGGATGAACGGGCTGCTCTCGTCGCGATTTCAGATGCTGTTGATAATCAAAATGCAAGCGCCATTGCCGTGTTACACCAGCTCGCCGCCGACGGCGTTTCCAAGCCGGTGTTCCGCCAGATCATTGTCGTCGCACTGTTCCACATTTATAAAATGCGCGGCGATCTGGACAGAGCACGCGTTTTTGCAGACGCACTCTGGGCAGATGCTGAGGCAGTCAGGCACCACCTTCGGGCGCTGGGGGAAAAGACGCTCAGCGTTGAGAGCCGCGTGCCGGAAGCGCCGAAGGTGGCGCCTGCCGTATTGAACCGCTACCTGGAAAAGGTTATGGCATAGCACGTGCAGGCTGGCCAAATGTTGACTAGCCTTGTCGTTGAAACGCCCTTGGCGAATGCAAAGGGCCATTAAAGTCTATTACCAGAAGACGACTGAATCACCGCCGCCGATCAAAAGTAGTTGGTCTTCTGTTAGCTTGTCAAATCCACGGTTTGTTTCGTTCTTTGATAAGGTGACCACGTCTTCGTCTGACGTGAATGATTTGGTGGCGAATGCAAGTTCTAAGTTGTTCATGGCGAATCCTTTAAATTAAGTTGAGAGTTGCCCACTAAAGGCATCGCCATTATCACATATGTTAGTTTTAATGTATGTTTTATTACCACATGGCAAAACAACCTACTCAGTCGACCGATTCACTTAATTAAAAAGGGTCGAAAGCGCCATTGTTGGAGCTGATGCGCTTTTTAAAAAGCGCTCGAAAATCAGGGCGCCCTTGAGGCACCCGCTAACGCGTAAGGATCGGTTAATTGTTACTTGGCGGGCCTGCTAAATCGAACTTTCAAGCCATCAATTAACCACGATGAAGCCGGAGCAGCTTCGGTTACGCGCCGTAAGGCACCCATATATTTTTCACCTGCGTCGCCTCGCGCAGCACGTCGTCAATATTCGGCGGCGACCCGACCGAAGCCATCACGAAAGTACGTTTCATGTTGGCCGCACTCGCCTTCTGCACGGCAGCTTGTCCCGCCGCTGAACCCGCGTACCAGATTGCGTCAACATCGTCGTGTTCACTCAAGGTCTTGGCGAGTTCGTCACGGTCACCGGTGACGATATTAATGGTGCCGTTGGGCACGTCGGAAGTTTCCAGTACCTGATAGAGATCGGTTGCGCTGAGTGGGTGCTTCGGTGAAGGGACGATCACAAGCGCGTTACCCATCGCCAGCGCGGGTGCAGCGAGTGCGGCGAATGCCAGAAGCGGGTTGTCATCGGGCATCAAGATTGCCAGAACCCCCATCGGTTCGTTCATGGCAAGTGTGACGTTACGTTTCGGAACGCCGTGACTGCGGCCATCGTATTTATCGGCCCAGGCGGCGGCAGTGAAGATATATTCGATGGACGCGTCTACTTCTGCATGGGCGGTCATTGCCGTTGCGCCCGTTTGCTGGACGATTCTTCGAGCAAATTCGTCGGCGCGGGCAGCGAGATTTTCGGCCAGGAAGTAGATGACTTGCGCGCGGTTGTGCGCGGTGGCTTTGGCCCAAGAGTTCGCGGCGGCGCGTGCAGCTTCGACGGCGTTGCGGATGTCTTTGCGATTGCCGGCACCAACTTCGCCAATGAGGGTCTTGTTCGGCGAATAGATATTGAATGAGAGACCACCATCCGGCCGGGCTTGTTTGCCGCCGATGAACATTTTGGCGGTGCGGTCGATGTCCGGCACAAC
>JACMOJ010000132.1 GCA_014378085.1 Burkholderiales bacterium
GGGTTACTACTTAACATCACGCCCGGCCCCGACATGCTCTATATCGCCGGTCGCACGGCGTCGCAGGGCTTTCGCAGCGGGCTGGCCGCCGTAATAGGTATTAACGCTGGCTGTCTGGTGCACACCTTTGCTGCAGCAATCGGACTTTCAGCTATTTTGACGGCATCTGCAGAAGCTTTCTTCATCATCAAGCTGGTAGGTGCGGCCTACCTTGTTTACGTCGGCATTACACTTTTGCTGGAGAAGCAAACGAACCCGGACGCGCTGGAGATCTCGAACGTTCTGCCATCGAAAACGATAAGACAGGCATTCTGGCAGGGGTTTTTGACGAACGTCCTCAATCCCAAAGTCGCACTTTTCTTTCTCGCATTCCTGCCGCAGTTTATTTCGGCTGACAGTACCGCCAAGCCAGCCGCGTTCGTACTCCTCGGCCTGATCTTCATTTTTAACAGTCTGTTCATCACCGTCGGTTTTGCCGCGCTGGTGATGCAGGTACACAAACAAGCGCGGGAAAAATTCAGCAATGCTTCGCGCGCGGTTCGTTGGCTCAACCGCTCCTGCGGCGCGCTTTTCATTGCCATCGGCGTCAAGCTTGTTATTTCAGAGAAACCAATATGAGCGATCCAATCGTCGGCGTCGTAATGGGCTCCCAGTCTGACTGGGATGTCATGCAGCATGCAGCAAACGTACTACGCGATTTTGGCGTGGCTTTCGAGCACAAAGTGGTTTCGGCACATCGCACCCCCGACGCCATGTTTGAATACGCTGAAAGTGCGCGCGACCGTGGTCTCAAATGCATCATTGCCGGCGCCGGGGGAGCGGCACATTTGCCGGGCATGATCGCGAGCAAGACCACCATCCCGGTGCTGGGTGTTCCAGTGCCGTCCAAACATCTGGCCGGGCAGGATTCGCTTTATTCCATCGTGCAAATGCCCAAAGGTATTCCGGTGGCGACCTTCGCGATTGGAGAGGCTGGCGCCGCCAATGCGGCGCTGTTTGCGGTGAGTTTGCTTGCAGGCGGCGATGAGAGCCTTGTCACCAAACTAAGTGACTACCGCGAAAGCCTGAAAGAGCAGGTCGCGGCGATGCAGCTTCCGGAAGTGATTTAGCAAATAATGATTCTCCCCGGCGCAACTCTGGGCCTGGTCGGCGGCGGGCAGCTTGGCCGCATGTTCACCATCGCTGCGCGGAATATGGATTACCGCGTCACGGTGCTCGACCCGGACCCGCTTTCTCCAGCGGCCGAATTTGCCAGCGGTCATCTCAATACCGCCTACACGCACCCGGTGTCGCTTGAGGAAATGGCCAGGACTTGCGCTGCCATCACGACAGAATTTGAAAACGCGCCCGCCGAAGCGCTGATTGAACTTGCCAGACGCACTAGCGTGCGCCCGAGTGGTCACGCCGTCGCGGTGGCACAGGATCGCACTATCGAGAAAGCGTTCTTTGCTTCGAATGGTTTTCCGGTGGGGCCCTACGCAGTGATCGAAAGTCGCGCAGATATTGATACGGCGCTTCGCACTGTAACGTTCCCGGCGGTACTAAAAACGGCACGCTTTGGTTATGACGGCAAGGGTCAGGCTCGTATCGCGACGCGCGAAGAACTGAACGCCACACTGCTCGACTGGAACGGTGCGCTGTGTGTGCTCGAAGAATTCGTGCCGCTGGTGAAGGAAATCTCTGTGGTACTCGCTCGTGCTGAGGATGGCACGACCGCCATTTTCCCGATTGCCGAAAACCAGCATGTCAATGGCATCCTCGACATCACTATTGCCCCGGCGCGTATCAGCGCGGCGATGACGCGTGAAGCCGAAGCGATCGCGTCACAGATCGCGGCCAAACTGGAATACGTCGGTGTTATGGCAGTGGAGTTTTTTGTGCTTGCCAATGACAAATTGCTGGTCAATGAAATTGCCCCGCGTCCACACAACAGCGGCCACTACACCATCGATGCTTGCCGCACGTCGCAATTCGAGCAGCAGGTGCGCGTGTTGTGCGGGCTGCCGATGGGAGATCCTTCGTTGCACACCCCGGCGGTGATGTTGAATCTCATGGGTGACTTGTGGCGTGGCGAAAACAAGGAAACCGCGCCGAATTGGCATGCAGCGCTGAAGCACGCTGGCGCGCATTTGCACCTTTACGGCAAGCGACAGGCCCGCGCCGGCCGCAAGATGGGGCATGTGAC
>JACMOJ010000133.1 GCA_014378085.1 Burkholderiales bacterium
CGGCTATCTGGGCCATTACAGCAACAAGTGCCGCTGCACACCCGATCAAGTCGCGCGATATCGCGGCAAGATTTCCGGCCCGCTATTGGATCGAATTGATTTACAAATTGAAGTCCCTGCCGTGCCGCAGCTTGACTTGGTCAAGGTCGAGCGTGGTGAGGCGAGCGAAACCATTCGACAGCGCGTCGAACTCGCCCACCAGCGCCAGCTGCTGCGCCAACAAAAACCCAACGCAAAACTTGAGGTGAAGGACATCGATCGGCTCTGTGTACCTTCGGCACAAGGTGAGGCGCTGCTGAAAAATGCCATCTCGCGCATGGGGCTTTCTGCGCGCGCCTATCATCGTGTGCTGAAGGTGGCGCGTACCATCGCTGACTTGGCGGCAAGTGACACGATCGAATCAGGGCATATCGCGGAAGCGATTCAGTATCGGCGCATGGATAAAACCAATTACTAAAATAGTTAAAAATAGAGCGGCAAACACCAATACCGACGGCGCTCTTCGAGCAAAAATGCTTGAAAACAGCCGTCAAATAAAGACTTTGTGAACGCACCCGAACACTCTCAGAAACACCTGCCGAACGCGCATCACGACACGCCACGCTGGTTGTTAGCCTTACTGCTTGCGGCACTCGGTATGTTGGGCCCGTTTGCGGTTGATACCTACATCCCGGCCTTCCCCAGCATCGCGGCTGACTTGGGTGCCAGCACCTTGCAAATGCAGCAGA
Source organism: Burkholderiales bacterium (assembly GCA_014378085.1). Next base: position 729 of record JACMOJ010000133.1, read on the forward strand.
CGTTTTCGGTGTATCTGTTTGCCTTTGCGTTTATGTTCTTGTTCCACGGTGCGTTGTCAGACAGTTTCGGTCGTAAGCCTATCATCATGGGCGGCTTAATCGTTTTTCTCGTCGCGAGTGTGGGCTGCGCGATGTCCACTACCATCGGCCAGCTCCTGTTCTGGCGGGTCTTGCAGGGGCTTTCAGTCGGCGCGGGGATGGTGGTCGGGCGCGCGATGGTGCGAGACCTCTACTCGGACGTCGATTCGCAGCGCATCATGGCAATGACCACCTTGTGGTTTGGCATTGCGCCGGCGATCGCGCCGATCATCGGCGGATACTTGTATAGCGGCCTCGGCTGGCACTCTATCTTTTGGTTCTTGGCATTATTCACGTTGTTCTTGGTGGTGATGAGTGGCAAAGTTTTTCACGAGACGCTGCCCGTCGAAAAACGCCATGCGTTCAAGCCCGGTCCGTTGTTGGAAGGTTACCGGCAGGTCGGCGCGAATGTGCCGATGATTTTATTGTCGCTGGCGGCGGGCTTTAACTTCAATGGTTTTTTCCTCTATATCCTCTCCTCGCCGATTTATCTGCCGGGGCAGTTGGGGCTGGGGCCAACCGAATACACGTGGCTGTTCGCGCCGGGTATCGGCGGCATCATGATGGGCGCTTTCATTTCCGGGCGGGTTGCGGGTCGTTGGACGCTAGAGAAGACGGTGCGCGTTGGCTACATGATCATGTTTACCGCAGCGGTGGTAAATCTTGTCTATCTGTCGTTGTTCAAACCGGCAATTCCGTGGGCGGTCATTCCGATTGGCTTCTACGCGATCGGGTCTGCACTGGCGTTCCCGTCAATTTCGTTGATGGTCATGAATTTATTTCCCGCGCGGCGCGGCATGGCGGCATCGCTGTCGGGTTTTGTGATGGGCATGGTGAACGTATTGGTCGCGGGCGTGATTTCGCCCGCGGTTTCACATTCGGCAATATGGATGGCCATCGCGGCTGCGGGCTTGATGTTCACCGGCTGGTGTTGCTGGTTTGGTTACCGGCGCACGGTGACACGTGGTCGCCTCACGCGCTGATCACTGATCGCTGACCGCAGGCGGCGTGAGGTGGCTTCAGTGCGAACTACCGCGTAACCATTACAGCTGCTGCCGACAGTGTGTTTCGCGGATAAACATGAGCAGCACAATTGACAGGGCGCCCCACACCAGCATCATGCTGAAGGCTTGGCTGTAGGCGGCGAATTCGAACATACGTTTGCCGGCAAAGGCGCCAGTACCAAATGTGCCTTGCCACGAACGATCAAGCACCACGCCGACCAGCGGCTGCAATAGCATCGGCCCGCCGATCACCCCCATGTTGGCGACACCAGAGGCGGTACCCGCCAAACGCGCCGGCACACTTTCCTTGGCGAACGCGAAGCTGATGATAAAACTTCCCGCACAAAATCCGATCGCGGCAACCAGCGCGGTCAACATGATGGTCGAGGGCAGTTTTGTGTAGATCAAGACCGACCACAGCACCAGCGCGGCGATCACACCGCCGAGATATAACGGACGTCGCTTGCCGATGCGATCAGACCAAGTGCTAAACACGAGGGTGCCCAACGCCCACGCCACCATCATGATTGAGCAAAGCCCGGCGGCGACGGTCTGCGTTAAGCCGTAGTGTGTTGTCAGGAATGGCACGCCCCACAAGCCCGCAAACGTCAGCACCAAACCGGTCATTGAGCCGGACAAAAAGAACAGCAGCACCGTATTGCGGTAACTGAGCACCTCCCACAACCCGGCCCATACACTTTGTGCAGCTGGATAGTCATGATGTTTGGCGTAAGAGGCGTAGTGTCGCTCGATTGGGTCGTCACGCACAATTGCCCATGCCATAAACGCAATGATTAACGTACATCCCGCACTCGCCCACATGATGTTTCGCCAGCCGAACATGTCTACCAATAACCGCAGCGGTGCGCCCGCCGCCACCGCGCCGAACACACCGACCGCTAGTGCTGCAGCGGAGGCGAGTGCAAATTGCCGTGCTGGCATCCAGTGGGCGGCGAGTTTTAACATCGACACAAACGCAACCCCGACCGAGCCGCCGATCAGCAGACGGCCGGTGTTGGCCCAAATTACGTCTTGTGCCGTCGCAAACACCGCCGTGCCACAGGCCGCAATCGCCGCGCCGCATGTCAACAGAATGCGCGGGCCGTAGCGGTCGGCCAGCAGACCGGTTGGAATCTGCATCGC
>JACMOJ010000134.1 GCA_014378085.1 Burkholderiales bacterium
ACGCGCTCGCTCAATGCGACTCTTGGCGAGCGCAAGGTTGGCTTCAGACTGTTGCATTTCGGCGCGTTGCACCGACTGGTCGAGGCGAATTAGGGTGGTTCCCTTGGCGACTTGTTGCCCCTCGCGGAACCCAATCTCAGCAATACGGCCTGACACCTCTGGTCGAATGATAACCGTCTCGTCGGAGCGCAGCGAGCCTACAGTGGTGATGGCCTTTGAAAGAGTCGCAACCTTTACTTTGGCCGCGTCGACCGCAGTTGGCGGCGGTGCGTTTGGCGAAGCTTTTGCGGCTCCTGCTGGTTGCCCTGCTCCAGCCTGCGTGCCGCCTTGAGTTGAAACCTGTGAACGTCCTCCTAACCAAAAAGAGACTGCCGCAACGCCAACGACTCCTGCGACTGCAAGGCCCATCCAAACACCCTTCTTCATGAAACACAACTCCGCTTTGCGCAAAGATGGGCATTATCCACTGAATCGGATTTTTCAGGAGAGAAAAGCCCTTTTACATAAGGTCGATTACGCATAGTCATCGAGCCACCGCTGGATTCGGCACTAAGCCATTAACCCATCAAGCCAATATATCGGGGTGCAACTGTGTTTCCAGAAAAGCAATCTGGTCTTTCAGCAGGAGTTTGCGTTTTTTCATGCGTTTTAGCCGCAGCTCATCGTGCAACGGCGTGCCCATCAGCGCTTCGATGGCGAGGTCGAGGTCGCGGTGTTCATGTTGGAGCTCGACCAAGCGAGCTTCGATGGCAGGTGTGTTTCGCGAGAGCAAGGTTTATGGAAGCACGATGAGGTAACAGCGGAGGCAACAGCGAAATTGGTATGCAATGGCCCCAATATAGCTGGTCTTTGAGACTGCGACCACGATATCCAGCTTCTACACGGTTGCTTCAGTAGAAGTGCAAATCAAATTGATGCGCTGCAACATCGAAACACTGCCTTTGGAGTTGCATCGCGGCTTAAAGTCGTGTCGAATACAGTCCCAACTCTAGACCTTGTTCCTGCCCGCATGCTCACGCGCCGTAACGACTACGATATTACCAATCGAATCCAGACCACTGATCCGCTCGCCGTGGAAGCCGAGATCAGCCGTTTGTTTCAATTGAACTATCCAGGTGTCGAATGTTTGTCCATGGCGAGAGCGTTCAGGGACGCCGCTGCGCTGTACGCTGGCGATTACCCGGGTTTTCGCGCCTGCGACACGACATATCACAACCTCCAGCACGTCATGGACGTCACGCTGGCAATGGCGCGTTTGATGGATGGGTACGTGCGGACGTGTCCGCAAACGCTCGAGCTCGGGGAAAAGTTGTTCCAGTTCGGCATTGTTGCCGCGTTGTTTCACGACATGGGCTACCTGCGCAAAAAGGATGATGATGTGGCCCCCAATGGCGCTTTCTACACGCGCGAGCACGTGTCGCGCGGTGCCGTATTTCTACGCGGCTATTTGGCTGAGATTGGATTGCCGGAATTCGCCGAGGTGGGTGGTGAGCTCATTCATTTCACTGGTTTCGAGAAGCGCGTCGCCGATATTCTTATTGATGACCCGATGCTTCGTCTGCTCGGTAGCTTGCTTGGTTCAGCCGACATCATGGCGCAAATGGCCGATCGCTGTTATCTAGAAAAGTGTCGGGACCGGCTTTACGAGGAATTCGTCGTTGGCGGAATTGCCGAAGAGATCGATAGCAATGGTGAAACGCGATTGGTGTACTCGTCCGGCGAGGATCTCGTTCGCAAAACGCCCGCGTTCTTCAAAACGGCTGTTGACCGGCTCGAGGCGGATCTTGGCGGAGCGTATAACTACGCAGCGTCGCACTTCGGCGGCTTTAATTTGTATATTCATGCTGCGACGAAGAATGTGAAATTTGCCAAACAATTTTCAGAGCAATCACTGAGCGGCCTTCGTCGCACTCCGCCGGCTACCGTTAACTAGGTCGCTGCGAGGGAGGTTGGCGCCCTCGACACGAATCGAACGTGCGACCTACCCCTTAGGAGGGGGTAGCTCTATCCACTGAGCTACGAGGGCATCGGACCAATTCTACGCAATTCTGCGTGCCGCATTATCGGTTTACGCCAGTTTGCGCGCGTGTACGGGGCCTATGCTCGGGGTTGTGGCACTGCTGCTGACGGTGTGGCGGAGAGGGTGGGATTCGAACCCACGATACCGGAGACCGGTATGCCGGATTTCGAGTCCGGTGCATTCGACCACTCTGCCACCTCTCCGTGTAAGTTCATATGCGAGTCGAGCCGCAAATTATACCTGCGTCTTTGATCGCCGCCGCCCAAGCCATTTTGCCAATGCGCTATTAACTTTCGTATTAATTCATTGAAAACAGACGTTTACAATGTTATTTGGCGATTTTAGTTTAACTGTTTTCGTTTTTTTGTTAAAATCAAGCTTGCCGGCGTCAGTTAAAAGAGATTGGCGAATCACGATGTTTTCGGGGTGTCGGCGGTTTTTTTATCAAGAGGCCACTAAAACCGCGCCTCTAATTCGTTCGAAAATAAAAATAACGGCCGCCGCCGGTTGATCGTGTGGCAATTGTCAATTTATGTTTCATGTGCGTTAAATCACACCCGCGGTAAGTGTTGCCACAATAGAATCCTCGTAAGGTTTTTTCCTACAACTGTTTTTGGCATTATTGATATTGTTTGTGCAGTTCGCGTTATTCAACGAAAAAAGGTATTCCAATGGTTGCTCTACGTTCCTCCATCATTTTTGACCGTCCCGACGCGGCTGCGACATCAATCGCGCCGCGTTTCCTTGCGTTTCTGGCATTTAGCATTTTTTGTGCCTTGGCGATTGGGCAAGTATCAGCGCAACCCGCTGCGAAAGCGGCTGCGGTCGAGCCGGTGGAGATTCGGCTTGAGCGAAGCAAGGTTGCTGTCGTAGATGGCAAAGAGGTGCTTCAACCATCATCGACCGTAAAGCCGGGCGAGGTCTTGCGAGAGACCGCGACCTACACCAACCGCTCGGCAACGTCAGTTTCTAAGGTTGAGGCGACACTGCCGATTCCGGCGAATACCGAATATGTTGTTGGATCAGCACAGCCGCAAAACGTGTTGGCAAGTACTGACGGTAAAACATTCGCCGCCATGCCGCTCAAGCGTAAGAACGTTGGTGCGAATGGTGTTGTGACTGAGGTGCTTGTCCCGGTCACGGAATACCGTTTTCTACGTTGGTCGGTTGGCACCTTGGCAGCCGGAAAATCCGCCATTGTTTCAGCGCGGGTAAAGGTTGCGAACGGTTAGTACCGATTTCTGGTGAGACGCATAACGCTTATATCGCTTTAATTTTTTACATTGATTGATTTGTCGTAACGGGAGGCTACTTTGAATACCAAACCACAATTGCACCTTAACACCTGGCTGAAAACGACCCTAACGGCGTCGTTTTTGTTCGTATTTATGCTGCTTGTGGTAGCCCAGCGTGTTAACGCTGCGGCGGCACCGGCGAATTCGACGATCGGTAACCAGGCCACAGCGACTTATGTCGATAGCGGCAGCGTGTCCCGCACCGCGTCATCGAACAGTGTGCAGACCACAGTCGCACAGGTCTATGCGAGTACGCTGAATCAATCTGGTTCGAAGACCGTTCCGCCAAACCAGCAAGTTTGTTTCCCGCACTCGATTACCAACAACGGTAACGGCACCGATACCTTCGCGCTGATCGTGCCGACAGGCGGGAGCCTCACAGGCATCATGGCGTCGAGTACGGCCACGTATTACATTGATGCGGTTACAGACGGTGTTCCCGATAACAGTACTCCGCTGACGTCGACCGGACCAGTCGCCGCAGGCGCGACGTTCTCGTTCGTTGTTTGTGCCACATCTGGTACGGGCGCTAACGGTGCAACCGGCACAATCGTGGTATCGGCGACAGACAGTCAGACCACCGCTGTTCCTACCGCTCGTACGAACACGGTAACACTGGGTCTGGCGGCGCTTACCGTCACCAAGAGCCTCTGTTTGGCAGCATCTGTAGCACCAGCCTGTACGCCGGTCACCGGTGGCGCTGCAGGGGCTGGGCCATTTAAAGTCATCTTAAGTTACACCAACTCAGGCTCCACCGCTGCTGATTACGTCAAGCTGGTTGATGCGCTGCCCACCGGGTGGGTGTACGTGCCATCGACGGATCCGACCAATAAGCCATTCTGGAGTGGAAGCGGCACCGCCTTAACCGATGCGGTCGGTGGCGACGGCGCAGCGATTGATTACACCTACACCTCAGGCACAAGAACCGTAGCCGCAACAATCACCCAAGTGCCGGGTTCAACCACTGGATTCGTATCGTTCTTTGTTACGATTGGCTCGAATTTACCCGTTGGTGTCAGTGCTGCGACCACCAACACGGCAACTTACGCTTACAGCTATAACTCGGGTAGCACCACTGTTTGCGTGGGATCAACGACGGTGATTGACAACACAGCGGCAAATCGTGGTTCTTTCTGCTCTGTAGGAGGGGCCAACACAAATAACGTGACATATGCAATTCTACAAACTGCTGCGGTGGCGGCGAACGCATCCGCAACAACGGCAGGGCTGACAGATCCTGTAGGACCACCTGCAGATACAGCGACCGTCACGAGTGCTGCTGCCGGCGCAACAATTCAGTGGAGCAATTACATCTGGAACCGCGGTAATGCAGCTGATTCGTTTGATGTATCGCTACCCGGAACACCGCTGAACGGATCGACCTGTGCACTGACACCTGCATCAAACTGTACTTTCCCGCCAGGCACGACGTTTCAAATCTTGGCGTCTGGTGGTTCAGCAACGCTTCAAGATACCAACGGAAACGGCACGCCAGATACCGGAAATATTCCGAGACCAACATACGGCGCAGGTACATGGTCTTGCCCCGCACCGTATATCATGACGGCGACTGACGTTCTGAATCCAGCAAGCGTGGAATATTGCGGCTTGGAAGTTGTCATCAAGGCAACAATTCCTGCAGGCGCTGCACCGGGCAACAACAGTGCTAACGGCTATCGTGTTGTTGTTGAAGCAAAGTCGTTCTTCAACACGGCTATCCTAGATACGGTAATCAACGTATTGACCGCGATTGCGGCCAATAGTGTTGACTTGACTAACGACAAGTCGGTGACCGGCTCTACGCCGATTGTAGGTGGCGGCAACGCTTTAGTCGGTGATGGTTTTGGCGCAACGGCGGCCGCGATTATCCGCACGGTCACCGTCACACCTACAACTTCAACCGCAACGTCGGCAACCTTTAATATTGTGGTCAACAACACTGGTGCTGCGGCTGGTCTCTTCAACCTGACGGGGGCGCTTGCGGCTAGAAGCAATGCAACCTTGGCAGCGGCGCCGGCGCTTCCTACCGGGTGGGCAATCACCTTTAAAGCGGGCGCTTGCCCTGGTGTCGCAACCATTACCGCGACTAGCTCTATCCCCAAAGACGGAAACGAAGTTGTTTGTGCCGTTGTGACCGTGCCGCCAACCTCTACATCTAACAGCGGGCTCACCCAGCCGACTACCGCGCCGCCAGGGGATTACGATTTCGACTTTACGGCTACGATTCAGGGTGGATCGGCAACGGACACCATCCGCGACCGCGTGACCGTAGCACCTTTGCGGGCAGTGACAATCGCCCCGAATGGTGCGCAGAGTACTGTGCCCGGTGGTGCTGTGACGTACAACCACACGATTACCAATAATGGAAACGTGCCGGAGGCGCTGTCACTCGCCTCCCTCTTAAACAGCCAGTCGCCAACCTATGCGTGGAACGCTTCGCTATATGTCGACACCAATGGTAACGGCATCTACGACGGACCAGATACACTAATTTCTGGTACTAGTTCGTTAGGCGCAGACCTCGCGCCAAACGCTACGCTGCTGGTCTTTGTCCGGGTTTCAGCACCTTCTGCCGCAGGTAGTCCGCCGAACACCACCACCTTAACGGTTACCTACACCTATAGCGCTACTGGCTTAACCACCTCAGCGACTGACTTGACGACGATTACGGCCGGATTGCTGCTGGATAAGTACCAAACGCTCGTAGGCTGCGGCCCAGGGACGGCGCCTAGCGTGACGCTGACTGCTGGGGTGCCCAACGCCCCGTGGAGCAAGAACCCAATTGCCGCGGGTAGTGGAACTCGACCTGGGCAATGTATCGCGTATTTGGTGGTAGGTTCGAACACAACATCGACCCCGATTACCAACATCGCCCTGACGGACCAAGTGCCAGCGTTTACGACATTCGAAACGGGTTGTAGCCCAGTAGCGGCAAGCCAGACCTCCGGCCCTCTTCTGATGGGAACTACCAACGGAACCCTAGTGACTTACTCTACCGGCTATTCGGGCCTTATCTCGGCGGTTTCAAACCCGCTGTCGACCACGGCACTGTCGCCGGGGGGCTACATCACTATGCAATTCTGCGTGAAAATTAATCCGTAAAGAGGTTAACGAATCACATTCGATTTCGATTTTTCTGCGGCGTGTTGCGGTCTGTCGGAGCGCGCTGTAGGAGTTGTTGAAATCGCGGAGTCGTAGCGAAAAAGCGGGAGGGGAAACCCTCCCGTTTTCTTATGTGAATTCCAAGGTGTTAATCCTTGTTAATTCGCATACGAAAACGACGAATTTGTGACGCAGTTGGCACCTGTTTTCGGGTGCTGAGTTGATAATTGAGAGATGCGAAGACGTAGGGTTAATAACGCGCAATTAGCGCGGTTAAACGTCCCATTCATGGGGTTGGGGCAACTCGCTCAAAAATCGCAAAATCCTCAAGAATTCCTCCAAATCGTCGCGACGCAGGTCGTTTTGCGGGGCTTTTTTGCCCTCCTTTGCGTCGTATTAGCGTTCACCGCATCGTCGGCTTTTGCACCTCTCCTCGCACAGACCCCTGCACCCGGCACCACGGTAATTAACATCGCTAACGGCGCGCTGGCCGTTGGCCCGCAGCCGTTGAACGTGACAAGCAATCCGGTCAGCACGGTGGTGGCCGCGAAGTTGTCGACGACTATCACCAAAGCGTTTGGTGCGGCCGAGATTGATAGCGGCGCTTCGACGAGTCTTGCGTTTACGATCACCAACGCCGTGGGCAATCCTGCACAAAGCGGCGTTGCGTTTTCCGACACGCTGCCCGTCGGCTTGCAATTCACGACAAACGCAACCGCGACTATCGCGGGTGCCGGTTGCGTGGGGGCGACCAGCTTTGCCAACAATAACCAGTTCAATGTCACCGCTTTGACCATGGCAGCAGGTACGGCAAGCTGCACCGTGACGATTAGCGGTGTGACCAACGCGGTCGGACAATCGAACGCAAGCTGTGCGGCAAATCCCGCTGCGTTCACCAACAGCACGTCAAACCTTAGCGGCTTGGTGAATGTGCAGAACGCCGTGACACCGCAGTGTTTGGTCATAAAAGGGCAGCTCACGCTGACCAAAGCGTTTGGTGCCGCAGAGATTACGTCGGGTGCTAATACAAGCTTGACCTTCACCATTCGCAATGCCTCTGGCAATCCAACACAGCGCGCAATCGCCTTTACCGACACACTCCCGGAGGCGTTGCGTTTCGGACCATCTGCGACCATTGCCGTTTCTGGCGTGGGATGTAGTGGCAGCGCGAATTTGGTGGGCAGCACACGCGTTAGCGTGAGCGGGCTGTCGATGAACGCAGGTGCCGAATTTTGTTTTGTCACGGTGAGCGCTATCACCAATCAGGCAGATCAGTTGAATCCATCTTGTGCCGCGAACCCTGAACGCTTTACCAACGCAGCAAAGAATTTTAGTGAAGTGGCGGGATTGGTGAACGGTGTGACGCCACAGTGTTTGGTCGTCAAAGCACCGCCCACGCTGACCAAAGCGTTCACCGAAACACAAATTCGCGACGGCGAAGTTGCTGGCCTCAAGTTTTCATTGCGTGCTGCTGCGGGGCATAGTGGATTTACAGGCATGGCGTTCACCGACACGCTGCCTGCTGGTCTGCGCCTAAGCCCATCGCCCACGTCCGCAGTCACCGGCGGATGCACGGCACAGGTTACGTTTGTCGCGCCTTCGCAAGTCAGAGTGAGTGCCGCATCGCTTCCTGCTGGCGTGACCAGTTGTGACATCGTGGTGAATGGTGTGACCAACGTTGCCGGCCAATCCAACGCAAGCTGTGCAGGCAATCCTACTGCGTTCACGAACAACGCCGCCTCTATTTCTGAACTCAGAAATGTGGTGAATGGTGTGCTGCCATCTTGCTTGATTGTTGAGCGCAACCCGGCGCTATACATGGAAGTGGTGAAATCGATTTCCCGCACCGATGGTGAGTCACCATTCACAGCGGAGAGCATTCGCCTTACGTATACGAACGCGACTGGTGGACTGGCCGCAAACAAACGTAACGTCATCATCGCTGATACGTTGCCTACGGGGATGACCTACGTGCCGGGCACGTTGCGGCTCACCGTTGGCACAAGCGCGGTCGCGCTTCCAGATGCCTCAGGCGAGGTTACGTTTCTATCGCGCCGCGTTTCTTATACGGCATCTGCCACAAATGTGAGCGTGAACCTCGCGTCAATACCGGCCGATGAAGTTGGTGTGGTGTCGTTCGACGTTGCAATTGCGGCGGGTCTTCCACGCCTCACCGTATTGCCAAACACCGCACAGCTTCGCTACACCAACAGCGTGGACGCCAGCATTGGTCCGACGCCAAGCAACACGGTTCAATATCGGATTCTCAATACGGTTGGCGTGACATTGCGGGGCATGACCATCGGCAGCGCGGAACCAGGCAGCACCGTGCAGTTTGACAACATCCTCACCAACGTTGGAACACGCGCAGACACGTTCAACATTACGTTGTCGGCATCAACATTCCCTCAGGGATCGCGAGTGAACTTGCTCAAGTCCGACGGCACCACACTGCTGGCCGACACGAATGGCGATGGTGTTCCAGACACTGGCATTGTCGAAGCCGGTGCGACCTACAAAATTGTTGTCAAAGTCGAGCTGCCAGTCGGTGTGGCAGGTGGGCCCTTCAAACTCACCAAGACCGCTCGCTCGGTTTCGAATACGCTGATCAATGCGCGTGATGACGACATCGTCACCGCAGTAGCACGTATCTGCAAAGTCACGCTAGAGTCGGATAACCGCGGCACCGTTAAGGCGGGCGAATATTTGGACTATGCCCATACCCTAACAAACGTGGGTACGTGCAACGAAATCATCACGATTCCAGCCGACGTACTCCGTTCATCCGCAGGCTGGACAATATTAGCGGTCATAGACAATCCGGTGCCGGGTGGCGCATCGATTGTCGGTACGATCGATCCGACGGATACGCGCCTTGTTGCAGGCGGCACCATTTCTCTTGCGCCAGGCGCGCGCGCGACGTTGTTTGTTCGAGTGACCGCACCTGCAAACGCTGCGATTGGCGCAATCGACAACACCGATCTTCGGTTGACCACTGCCCGGAATGAAACGTTGTTGGTGCGGGACAACACAACAGTTCAATCGACCAACTTCGTTGACGGCGAGATCCGCGGATTTTTTGATAGCAGACTCCTAAGGCGGACTGCCTGGACGACGATCGGCAAAGAGTTTTACTTTCAAGTGAGCGCCTCTGCATGTAATGCGCAACCCGATGTGATTGAGCGCCGCACCATCGTCATTACCGGCCCAAACGGCGAGCGTGAAGAGCTTGTCGCGGTTGAAACAGGACCCAACACCAATATCTTTGCCGCACCCGCGATGCCGACGAGCCGGGCCTCTGTGGTGGCTGGCGACGGCGTTCTTCAAGGCCAGCCCTTCGATACCTTCGATGTCGAAGTGATTGGTTGTAGCCGTCGTATTACCACCACAATCACCTTGATAGAGCCAGCGGGTGTGGTTTTTGATAGCCGCACGAACATGCCAGTTGCTGGCGCGACGGTACGGATCGTCACGGCGACCAACAGCGTTTGTACACAAACGCTCGCGCAGGTGCAGCGGGTGGAAAACCAGCAGCTTGCGTCATCACCAAATACGATCGTGACCAAGGACGACGGGCGATTTGATTTTCCATTGGTTCCAGCCGGTGACTACTGCATCAGCGTTACGCCGCCCAACGGTTATGCGTGGCCCTCAGCTGTTCCGGCCGGTGAACTCGCCGCGGGCAGGGTATTACTCGCGAATGGACCATTCTCAACTTCCGGCGGATCCTACGGCGGCGTGTTCAGTGTCGATCAGCAAATCGGAGCGGTGGTTCTTGATATACCGATGGATACCGGGGCGATTCGTGGACTAGTGATTAAGAAAGAATCCCAACGAGCGACGGTTGAGGTCGGTGAGTTCAACGATTACACCGTCACGCTGAACAACGGCTCCGGGTTGGCGTTAGCGGATAGCGACGTAATCGTGTCGGATTCGTTGCCATTTGGATTTTCCTACGTCGCTGGATCTGCGAGCGTCGACGGCAAAGCTATTGTTGACCCGCGTGTTGTTGCTGGTGCAGCGTTGCAGTTCAACGTGGGCAAGATGGCGAAGGATGCACAACGCAAACTGACCTATCGGGTTCGTATTGGGCCTGCTGCGTTGCGCGGTGATGGTATCAACCGGGTGTTTGCGACCTATCGCGTCGGCTCCACGGGCCAATCGAGCCAATCCAATACCGCCTATGCCAAGGTGGCCATTGTCGGCGGTGTATTCAGCGATCAAGCCTACGTGGTCGGTAAGGTCTTTGCCGATTGTTCAAAAGACGGCTTGCAACGCAACCGCTACGGTGAAGCGGCGAGCGAGGTCGGTATACCGGGTATTCGTTTGATGCTTCAAGATGGGTCAAGCGCCATTACTGACGCTGAAGGCAAGTACAGCTTCTATGGCCTCTCGCCACGCACACATGTGTTGAAAATTGACCGCACCACATTGCCGGCTGGGGTGAGCGTTGAACAGATGGCAATACTAGGCAATCGCAACCTTGGTAAAGGCGATAGCCGCATTCTTGATTTGAAGGTGGGCGAGATGCACAAAGCCAACTTTGCCATCCAAAGCTGCGAGGTAGATGTTGTTGAAGAGATTGAACAACGCCGTCGCGCGGCCTCCAAACTTACTGCGGAGATGGATGGTCGGCTGCAGCCACTAACCACGACACCCGGCAACACCAGTCCGACCAGCAACAAGTCGGCCCCCGCTTCCGGCGTGCTCGGTGGGTCAGCAGGTGCTTTAGGCGCACCAAGTCCAGCAGCGGCTCCGCAGTCCCAAGCTAGCGTGCCGACGAAGACAGAAGCAACCAATGCAACCAATGTTGCCCCTGCTGCTGAAGGCGTGAGTGGGTTTGCCACATTGGCCAAACCACAAAGTTTGCCGATTGCTCCAGCGCGCGGCGCGGGTAGCCCTGCGCCGGTTGGCGTGTTGCCACTGGAAGAGCTGCTGCCTTCGCTTGACAACAAGCTGGGATTCATCGGCGTTGCCAATGACGAGATCCTCAAGCAGGCACAGACCTCGCTGCGCGTGAAGGGTGTGCTTGGCACCACGTTTAAGCTGGTCGTAAACGGCGCTGAAGTTCCCGGATCAAAAGTTGGTAAGAAGACCTCGTTGGAATCGACCAACACGCAGGCGTGGGAGTACTTTGGTATCGAGTTGCGAAACGGACAAAACGTGCTGGAGCTTAGCCAGATTGATGGCTTTGGCGTCGTGCGCGGTACTGAATCGATCAAGCTTGTTGCGCCGGGTGCGCTCAATAAAGTGGTCGTCGAATTTAGCGACAAAGTGAAAGCGAATGGCGGCGCGATTGCTGATGGCAGGACACCGGTGAAGGTAACCGTTCGCCTAACTGACGCCAAAGGAATTCCGGTAACAGAGCGCACTTCCGTCACGCTGACAGCAAGTGTTGGTCGCTGGGATGTGCCTGACTTAAACCCGGGTGAGACGGGCGTGCAAACATTTATCGAAGACGGCAAAGCCGAATTCTTGCTGATGCCGCCAAATGAGCCCACCAGCGGCA
>JACMOJ010000135.1 GCA_014378085.1 Burkholderiales bacterium
CGTCAACCCAGCAGTTGCCTTGGCCTGCTCAAAATGTTCGCCGTCAATGGTTTCGCTTGCGTCTACTCCTAGTGCCGCAAATGGATTCAATACAAAGGCTTCCGCAAGCGGTCCAGCGAGGCGCCGTGAACCGCCAAGTCCCATATGTTTAATTTGCCGAAGCACCGCCCCGACTTGAGGGCTGATTACGACTTGGCATATTCCCTCCGGAGTAGCTACATCGTACCGGCTATTTACGGCAGGCGATCGGTCGAAAGCCGCTATCCAGCCGCCGGGGCATCCCGCAAATGTCGGCGTAACCTCGACTACTTTGCTGTCGCCGATATTTACTCGTCTTAAGTCAAGCTGCAATTTTTCGGGGGTGACAACCACAGAGCGGTAAAGAAAATCGCTTAGAGGGCAACCCGCATTTACAGCAGCGTGACGAATGCGGCCCCAGTGCTCACGATTTTTTTCTGGGGAGCGATCTTCGATATCGCGCCGCCAGAATTGGTTGATCATTTCGAGAACCGTCCAAGATGCTTCTGGCATCAGGCGAGGGGTGCCGCACACCAAAAACACTGGGCCAGCCCCGACCTCAACCTCGATTTGCATTCCGGTTTCGCCCACCCAGTCACCGACGGTAATTCCGAAATCTCGGTCGGTGAGAGTACCGACGCTAGAAAGACTGGGCGCTATGCGGATAACCTCGGGAATCGCAATGTCAGAACTGATGCCATCGTAGTCGCCATTGCGCAGCAGCGCAAACACCTGACTCCAGCTCGCTTTGAAGGTTCCGTCGAGGAATGTGATCAAGCCGTCACTCTGAAGTTGTTCAAGCGCGCTGGCCGCTTGCTCACTACAAGCTGTGCCGTGAGCTTCGCCCACTTGCCATACGAAGCCATCGGCGGCAACCCCACGATACCAGCATGAGTCTGGGATTGCTACCGACCGCTTTTTGGACCACTTCAGCATGATTTACGCATCAAGATACGCAGCTTTTTTTTCAGTGACCCAGCGAAAGCCCCACCCTTGAAGTACGGCCCATCGACAGAGTTTGTCATCTTTGCCCCACTGAGTCTGATCTGTCGGCTTAATCCAAAGCCTACCACCCCTTGTTCGATTGTCATCAACATCGCATTTCCACTTGCGACAAAATTCATCCAATGCAAATTTGGTCATTTTCATTTTGCGGGCGAAGTGCCCTTCCCAGCACATTTCACTCGTGTCAGCATGCCGCATTGGACTGGAGAAGGGCTCTTCGCCACCACCTTTCAGACCAACACCGAGACTGGGTGCGCCAACATCAACGCTCGTTGTCGAAAGATCGTAGGGCAGATCTCCTTGTAGCGTATCGTAGAAATAGGCACGGTTGCCGTGTTGGCTAAATTCGACGACGTGGAGCGCGCCAAAAACCATCACGAAACCGTGCAAGTCTGCGCCGCCACCAGCTAAGGATAGTGTTAGGCCAGCGGCCGCCCGACCAAACGCTCTAAAGTCTTGATTGCCATGCGTTCGGGCCGCGGAGCCCAACGCAAAATACATTCCTGTAGCGTCCTCGCAGTAAAGCTCCCAGAAGTCGAGGCGTCGCGTGTTTGCAGTGCCATCGTTCGCAAGGATCGCAAAAAATTTGCGCAACAAATTTCGTTGCAACCAGCGCGTGACTAACGCTTTTCCCTCGGGGTAGTGTTGCCACTGCGCCGCATTGCTTGGTAGCCAAGGATTCTTCCAATTTATGACAGCAAAATCGCACAACGGTTGGTTGATGCTTGTGTCGGTGCGCTCCGCATATCGAATGAGAATTTGGCCCAACCCGCGATCTAGCAACATTGCGTGCTCACCGAGGAGCTTAATCAGGTTTGGCACATAAGATTTGAAATCGTCGTCGTTCATACTCAACGCCGCTTGCACCTGCGCTTCGACGATCGCGCGCATTAGCCACGCGTCGTCGCCCACATCAAGTCTCATACGCAGTTGCTTAAACTCGCGGTAATCGCCTCGTAGCGCCGTAGCGCTGTAACGCGCGCAAGGGCTTTTTGTAAGCACATTGCGGTGTTCAACGAGCGTCTCGACCCAATCAGGATTACCGCTTGGCAGCATGATTCGCTCGACGCCGTTAGCCAAAAAGGCGCGCAATTGGTGCCAATTGCTAACGCCATCGTCAGTTGCCGTTGCAGAGTCAATATCGTAGGAAAAATAAGTTTTCAGAAGGCCGCGAAAAAAGCGGCGAAACGTTCGAAGATCTTCTTTCGAGCGTTGAACAAATTGCATAAGGACTGCAAATCGCTCTGGGTCAGCGATCAGACGATAGGCGGTTGGCCCCAACGAGTATAGGCACCCAAAACAAAGAACGCGAGCCTGAGTAATGCTATCAATTTGACTACTTTGAACAAAAGTTCGCAATGCTTCTTCTGTTCGATCGTTGCTCGGTGCGTCACCCGCGATGTCTTTTTTAACCCATTTTTGGAGATCCTTAATCCTTGCTTTTATCGGCAAAAAGTTATCCAAGCGAAACTGTGCAACGGACGTTCTAGTAACGGCCGAAAGTTTTATCGACAAATCGTTGAGTGGAATTTGTTGTTGTAGCACAGGCTATATTCTGCAATTGCCGTAACCACCCGTCATCGCTGGGTCGGACGATTCGCTACCAATGACACCTAGGGCCGGGCGCTCATTTATTGTGTAAAACTCTAGTTTCAATTCAATTCGGCGACTCTCATCCAACGAGGGTTTGGCCGAATTAGATGAATAGCCACCGACGAGAAACAATCGTCGGATCTGTTCAAGCTCGTCGGGCGCCAAGGGTGTTTCGCCTGGCAACGGTGGCGAGAAAAGCACACACAGCACACGTTGACTGCGCTGCAGACTCAGATTGAGATTTAGCAAGTAGTCGCCTCTTGTATCCGTAAACCCTTCCACTAGGATTCGCTTTAGCCAGCCTTTTCCGCATTCGCCACGCGCTATGCGTAGCACCTCTGGAACAAAGCTGCGCAGCGTAACGGCCTGCTCTGGCGCAAGTTGTGAGCTTCCAGAGCTGAACCGTGCACGGTCGCCGAAATCAATGGCGTTACGTTCTTTAACAACCGTAATTCCAGGGTGCCGCGTCGTTGCTTCATCAACACACTGAAGCAACGCAGCAATATCTTTTGAACGCGCGGCATCTTTCTCTTCTGCCTCTGTAACGGTTTTGGTGACAGCCAAAAGCGCAACACTCATCACCACTAGAAAAAGCACCATTAACGCGGACATTAAATCTGCGAACGAGATCCAAAACGGCTTCTCGCCATCGTCTTTAAATCGCTTGCCGACAACGATACGCGAGCGAATCACCTGCGACCGCCATCAAGACGTTTAACTATCGATTCAATGCGGTTAGTAACTTCCTCGAACGCTTCGCCTGTATTGGCGACGCCATCTTTCAATAACCCAATGCCATTTGCCAACTGGCCGTGATAATCGCGGTTAACTTGATTCAGCGACTGCACAACGTTTTCAGTGAAAGACTTCAACACCCCGCTCAAAACGTTTGAGACACCACCAAGGTAGGCGTCGACGGCAAGTTCCGCAGTTACCAATTTTCCCGTGGCGTTCTCAATGGTCGTTAGTACCTGACTGGTCATCGCCGCTTCCCGCCTTGCCTGTTCAAGGGTCGCTTTCAACGCGTCGACCATCAATGCCACAGTGCCGCCTGCAGCTTTATATTCTGCGATAGCCCCGCCCAACCCCGTTGACGCTGCGACTACAGAGCCCGCGGCCTGCGTGAGCTGCCCCGAAAGTGACGTGGAGTTTTCCAGAACGGCGGTTACGCCTTGACCGGCCTTTGCGAATTCTGACGCCGCAGCGTGAAGCGTATCCGCGCCGCTTTGCATCCTTGATACGGTGTCGACGGTGACACTGCGCATCGACTCTACAGCAACTCGCATATGTGTAACCGCAGTATTAACGCCCTCTATCAGCACGTCTACACGCCCTGTCATAGCCCCCACCATGTTTGTAGTCTTGTCGGTAATGTCTTGACCGCGTATATCGATTCGATCTGTTTGTTCACGAACTTTTCGTGCCATTTCCTCAGTGAGTACTTTGACGTTAGACGCCAGCTCTTGGAGCGCAGTCTGCAGCCCCTTTTGACTTTCCCCTTGAGCCTGAGCGATCGCAGCCACGAGCTGTTCAACAAAATCGGTCATCTTCTGGTTCATCGTCGCCTGCCGGGCTTCAGTGGCTGCCATCGCATCTGCAAGTTGCTTGCCCAAAGCGTCTGCGCTGTTGCGGCCGGCGTTCTCAATATTGCCAGCCATTTCGTTGAGCTTGGCGACCGCACCTTGAAGTGCTTCAATGGTCTGCTGTTGCAGAGTGTTGATACCAGAGATCTGCCCACTAAACATTTCTCGGAGCTGTTGACTAAATGCGGACAGCGAATCGCTAAGCATCCTGTTCAGGCCCTCACCCACACCAGACGTCATGTTGGTCAGCGGCTGCTTGAGATCATCAATGCTTTTGCTAATGTTCTGCCCCAGCGAAAGCGTACCTTCCTTGGTGGCCGCAATTTGCCGCTCCGTCAGCTCGGTCAGAATCGCCTTCAAATCACCGACTAGCGCGTCTTTGAGTATTGCAGTTTGACTCGCGGACATCTCTGACGCCCGTACCAAGCGCGCGAGGTATTCCTCTCCGGCCCCTGATTCGAAAAGACCGTCCAACGATTGAAGCAGTTTTGCCAGTTCACTACCAAGTTTCGTTAAAACGCCCTTCTCAATTGCGGTTATCGAAATCGCAAGGAAGATGGCAAACCCAGAAACGGTAAACGCGTAACCTACATCTCGCAAAAGAACGTTCAGACTCGCGCGAACTGCGTTAGAGTCACTTGAGACTTGAAACTGCTGAAGCCCTGTTACGAGCCCGTAAAACGTTCCGATAATTCCAATGCCGGTGAGGATGCCTGGTAGATGCTTGAAAAAATCCGTTCGAAGAGGCGTATCGACTACGATTTCAGCCCGAAAGATTGCTTCTGCAGGTACCGTTGACCGTAGTCGTTCGACTTGATTTCGGCCGCTGAGCCCGTCAATCACCATTTGCTTGTGCAATGTGACGCCGTACTCGCGCCACAGGTGTTCAAGCACGCCACGATTTTTAAAAATCCCGGTGAGCCGTGACTTCAGTGTTTGATGTGGTTCGCCAACCAACTTCCGAAGCGCACCATTCACACCAGCGATTTGTCTTGCAACGCGTACGGCCGGACACATAAAAAACAAAAAGAACAAAAGCAGGCATACGATCAATACGCAGCCGAAAACCAATACGTGATGTGGCAAGGTGCTGAGTGTTGGCATGAAGTCAGACTGTTTTGGTCAATGAGATGCGTGCCCTAGTGTGCCGAATCTTCGAATGAGGCACCACTAGATCCGCCAAAGTTTTTTACTACCGTTCCGCTGTAGTGCGAAGCATTTCACATGAAGACGCGAAGTTGGCGCCAGTTGTGAACGACTTAGTTCCCGCTTTCGCTAAAACCGCACCGAGTTAGTGTAAGAGTTAAACATTGCCGCATCGGGAAACTTCGGCCATTATTTTGGCAATGCGCAATCAACGCTTCCTTTGATTCGATCATTCGTTCGTCAACTTCCTTTGTCGGTCTTGGCCGTTTAGCTAGGCTCCAGCACGCACCCGCATGTCATCCAAAAACTCAGACCCCGGCGCAACGCTTGTCACGAGCAAGTGATCCCGCGCCCGCGTGCAGGCGACGTAGAGCAAGTGCCGCTCGGTTTCATAAACCTCTTGCAAGTCAGCGTCGTCGCCGACCGTCTCGATTCGCTCCTGAAGCGGAATAATTTCATCGTCGCATGCCATCACGACCACTGCGCGAAACTCCAGTCCCTTAGCCAAATGCATTGTGCTGATGGAGACAAAACCGCTTGCCGTTTCAACGTGATCATCGAGAACTTTGAACGCCATGCCTGACGCTTTCACGGCGTCCCGTGCGCGATCCAGTTGAGCTGCTGATCTAACGAACACGCCACACTCATGCGGCAGCACGCCTGCCTTAGCTTGTTCGGCGAGCCATGCGCCGACAACATCAATCTCCTCGCGCTCGGACTTGAAGGAACGAACCGTGGGCGGCGGACCATTGAAGACGGACACGGTGTCACTCCGATCCTCGCTATTGCCGTCGATGTCAGTCACCGTCGGGTCGAGCAGTCGATCCGCCTGCATGCGAATTTGGTGTGACGTGCGGTAGTTGATTCGTAACGTGCGTGATCGCCCTCGAATGTCAATGCCGAGCGACTTCCACGAAAACGGCTGCTGAAATATGCGTTGCCCCAAGTCGCCTGCGAAAAAGAGTGCATTTCGTCGCCCGCCGCCCAGAGCTGCAAGAAACCGCGCGTGAGCCACACCGACATCCTGCGCTTCGTCCACGACCACGTAATCGAACACGATGTTCTTGCTCGAAGCAATAGCCGTTGCCAAGGAGGTAAACATCTGCGCGGACGTAATCAATTTGCGGGCGCATAGCGCTGCGCGAACTCCTTCGAAGATCGACCACAACACCGCACGTTGCGCTTCGGGCAGGCGCGTCTTTCGCCCAAGGCGCGCAACGTCGCGATAAGCGTCCCAGCTTTCGAGTTGCCATACGTCAACGACTTGATCCCATTCGGTTAGCAGGAAATGCAGGCTGAACTTTTGTCCAGGAACCGCACTCGCCGCCGCCTTGAACAGATCACGAATAACCTCGTTGTCCGCAATCGTCGCAGGTCCAACTTGCGCCTTGTAGAGCCGCAGGCCAATCGCTTCGAGGGAGTACACATCAATTCGCTCTGCCAAGCGCGGCTCATTGCCCAACAACCGCTTCAGCTTCGTGTGCAGCGCATTGGCCAGCGTATCGGAAAACGTTGTTAGCAGAACGCGCGCACTG
The DNA here is from genome assembly GCA_014378085.1 of Burkholderiales bacterium. The sequence continues at coordinate 6,881 of JACMOJ010000135.1, forward strand.
GTATTCGCCCGCGCCAGATGCGCTGCGCGATGCAGCGCAACGATGGTCTTGCCAGTGCCTGCGGAACCAGAAACTCGTGCTGGGCCGGCGTGGTCGCGCTCTACCCACTGGCGCTGCTCCGGATGCAGAAAGACTGTCCACTTTTCCCACGGGAAATCGAGTGCCCGTTGCAATTCTTCGACATTCGTCATTACGCGGAACCGGCGCAGCGCGTCTGGATGGTCAAACGGACTGACCATCGGCGCGGCGGCCTTCGCAGGTCTTGGCTGGCCACCGGTCGCGAGCTCCAGCAACGCCTCAGCAGCCTCGGCTGGCAAGTGATCCGCGAGCGCAAATAGCGAGTCTTCTGTAGCCTGCTTGACGTCGTCCAACCACTCGGCGGGCACACCGTAGCTAAGCAATTGATCGTCGCCGATACCGACGAAAAGCAGCTTGAGCGCTGCGACCGGTTTGGGCGTGAGAACGAGCTCGGTCTGCACGTAAACCGGCACCATCACCTGCTTGACCGTCTCTCGGATTTCGACTAGCTGCGCCGCGCCAGTGGTGGGGTGAGTCTCCAGCTTGCGTCGCATCGCCCACGCGTATGCTGCGTCGTGATGATCCACGTAGCAGAGCAACAGGCCAGTGTCGCTCTTATGCACGATGAGTCGAATGTCACTACTCGCCCGCACCGACCAGAATCGCTTGTCCTTTGCTGCGTCAAGTTTGTGAAAACTCAAACCAGGATTCGCTGAATTAATTTGCAGGTCAAACGCAGTCGTTTTGACCCCTTTCTGCTCCTCGCCGGTTAGGCGGGCGAGACTGTCGGTAAAAGTGTCGGCGATTCGAAAATGCATTAGGTACTTCTCAGTGGCCAGTCAATGCCGGCGCCACGGGACTGTTGATGCTGGCACTTGGTCAAGTCCTTGTCGCTGCATGTCATCACAGAACCTGCAAAAAATTCGCAGTCTATAGTCGGTCCCTTCTAAAGTCTTTTTTTGCGCTGTCAAGCTGACCATCTCCCGTTCTTGCTCAGCGATCAGCCGCAGTCTGGGCAACGCTACGGCAATCACACCCGGTACGGTCTTCTTGTAATTTACCCCACCAAATTTGACCGTGGCCACAACAAGCAATGCTGCCCAGCCGACCGGCCCAGTTACTGTTGCCAACACGCTACTCATGCCCGCGTAGGCCGCGAAAGGCAGCGTCAGCCCTACGGCACCAGTTAGCGCAGCAAGCGAACTACTCGCCGCCATATACAGGCCGAAGCCGCTAAAATTAGCCAGCAGCAAGGCACCCGTCGCTGTCGCAAGTTTCGCGTTCGATTTTGATCGACCATCAGCAAATTCAGCCAAGATCAAGCTGCGCTGTTCCGGTGTGGCGTTCAATAAAATTTTCTGCATCGCTGTAGTCACGGCGATAAGCTCTAGGTCGGCCAGCAAATGGCTTCCTACCGTATGTGACGCGCCAAGCTTTTCCACTGCATCTTTCACGACTTGCTCGTAACTAACAGGCTGACGTCTGATCATGCTCGCGACGGAATGACTGCCCGCTTCCCGAAGTGACTTAACCATTTCCCGTGGAGTTGTCGCTCTTGGCATCCCCAAAATCGCCGCCAAGTTTGCCCTCTCTTCCATTAAAGCTCGTTGAAGAACGTCCTCGACCGACATAGCCCACAAATCTGTCCGCTCAATTGCAAGGCAGCGTTGCTCCACCTGACTCGTCTTTTCCCTCCATTCATAATGCTGTTTTCGGTACAGCATAAGTACGTCGTTACATGACATCATTGGTTCAAGCGATGCCGGTTTTCGGCTATACGGCTTCGTATCCAGCTCTACAGTGGTCCCCACCACTCCGTGATATTTAGAACTTGATTGTCGAACTTTTCGGACGATGACACACAGGGCGATGAACGCGGCCAACGTTGCGATAAACCAAGCCCACATTTGCATCGTTGGAGTGAGTGTTTCTATTCCCATCTGTTGTGGCTCCTGAAGATGTCAGATACGTCGAGTTTGCAACGTGCTCTCATAGCTTTAATCAGCCGCGTCAGCTCCGTAGATCGCGGTCGGTCGTGTTTTTGTTCTTACATGCCGAGGAGAACGTCGCCGATAGTGCGAGACATGTCGGCGTATAGCAATTCCATTCAATGGCTAGACCTTAAACACCTTCATAACCTCATCCCCAAGATGATTGATCACCTTGACTGCGATGCGGCCGCTTTTTGGCTTGTTGAACGGGCGGGAGATGTCGCTGTTTAGAGTGTCCCAGGCTTCACGGTCGATCTCTGCTTTAAGCGTGGTTTTGAGGGCGCTGTAGGGGTCGTTGGCGCCTAGGAAATAGGCGTGGCGGACGAAGAAACTTTCTTCGTTGTAGTCAGTGTCGATGAACCAGCAGGCGATGCCGTCGGCGCCGTCGCTGATGACCTCACCGGTTTGTGGTTTGAACACGTCTACGCCGTTGACCTTTACGCGTAGCTTGCCGTCCGCTTCGGGCAGCAGCGTGATGTCAGGTTCGCCGAAGATGACGAACAGATTGCCCTTGCCGGTGTTCTTCAGATCCTCGGCCATGTGCATGTCCGCATTCATGCGGGCCTTAAGCACGGGCAGGCGGCCTAACTTGCTGAACTCGGTGGTGTGCGCTTCGTAGTTGAATGCGCAGGCGATCAGTACGTCAAACCCGCCATCGCCCGCCTCGCGCGCGGCCTCCACCAGATCGGCGCGCTGCACTGTACCGAACTCGGGGCCGATGAAGATGGCGGCGCGCTTTTCAACGTCGCCTTCGAGGTAACGACCTTCACCACAAACGAGATCGCCAGGCCAAGGTGTGAGTGCGGTAAAGGTGATGCGATCCTCCTTGTGCGCCTGCTGCACGCCCGCCGTTTTTAGGTTCTCCAGAATCATCTGCGGGAACGATTGCCGCAGTTGATACACGGGCAAATCCTGCTTCAGCGTGTCGACCAACTCGTCGTTCTCGTCCACACCCATCATTCGGTGCGGGCTCAGGCTCTCCACAGTGAACGGTCCCGCCACGCGAACCGCCTTTTTGTTCTCGTACGGTTTGTCGTAGAGGAATTCAAACTCCGCTTTCGCCGCGATTGACGCGTCGATTTCCTTCTGTCTGCTGATGCGCGCTTGCCACCAATCGGCGTGCAACTTCTTCGCTGCGTCGGACCACTTCGCGTCGACTTCGCGCGGAATCTCCCATTCCTGCCAACTCCTTTTCAGCGCAGTGTCTAGCTTCTCGCGCAGTGGCTCCAACGTGGCTTGCCACTTGTCCCAAATGACGTCGATCTCGGCGTTGTTCACGATGGACTTAAGCGTGATGTGTGCCACTCGTTCGTACACGAATCCGTGGCGAATATTGCCGTGGACCGACTGCGAACTTGGCACTCTGCGCGTAGCTTCGGCTTCTTTGATCTGCCCTTCCCGAGAATCCGCAAGCAGGTAGAACGGATACCGCGCGCCCATGATACGAGCACGGGCCAGCGCCATTGCGACGCGTGACGTGTCAATTGTGATCCAACGTCGGCCCCATTGTTCTGACACCATAGCGGTAGTGCCAGAGCCACATGTCGGGTCAAGCACGAGATCGCCCGGATCGGTTGTTAGCAAAATACATCTTTGAACCACCGCCGTTCCGGTTTGAACGACATAAATCTTCGGGTCTGACCGGCTCTGAACTGCTCCGCCAATATCCGACCAGTTGTTAGTCAGTCCTTGACCCGACGCATCGTCCTCAGCTCTGACAAAGCGAAGTTTCTTCTTTCCAGTGATAAATAACCGATGGGCCTTCGCCACTCGCTCGAGACTAACTTTTTGCGTTCCCCACCATCGTTCACCGGACTCAAACTTATGACCTTTGAAAGCAAACTGGTATTTGGCACCTGGACCCGGTTTGGTCAGGTCCGCATCCGTAAACAATCGCGACCAAGTTCCCTCGCGATTTAAAGTTGCGATTACTTCGGGAGAAGCTGGTGCCGTGGAGCCGTCGATGAGCTGCAGTGAGCGAAAGCGGTCCGCTGATGCTGCGCTTCGCTGTTGAACCAATGGGCGATACTTGATGTCAGAAACACTTCGCGCGAACCATATCAGATAGTCAAAGGCACCTGCAACGCTGTCGGCCGATTCCAACCCGGTCGTCTTACTGAAGCTGATTAGCGAAACGAAGTTGTCTTCCCCGAAGACCTCGTCCATCACCGCCCTTACACGGTGAACGTTTTCGTCACCAATTTGCACGAAGATGGAACCAGACGCGGCGAGTAAATCGCGCGCTACCGTGAGCCGATCTCGCAAATAGGTTAGGTAGCTATGGATACCGTCGCGCCATGTGTCGCGGAAGGCCTTGACCTGCTCAGGCTCGCGTGTGATCTGATCGGGATTGCCATCTTTCGGGTTCCGGTCGGTCGTAGACCACTGAAAATTGCTGTTGAATTTGATGCCGTACGGCGGATCGAAGTAGATGCACTGCACCTTGCCGCGCAATCCCTCGCGCTCGGCGAGGCTCGCCATTACCTGCAATGAATCGCCCAGAATCATTCGATTCGACCAGTTTTGATCGTGCTGGTAGAACTCGGTTTTGTCCGCGCCTTTCGGGATGCCGTTGAAGTCCGCGAAGAGATCGGCGGTGATGGTGCCCTGCTCGTGCTCACGCTCTTTCGATGCCTTGAGCAAGTCATCGATCAGTGCCTTGGGGTGCACCTTTTCCTGAATATATAGCGGCGGCGCATGCACGACCAGGTCCGACCAATCCTGCTCGTCTTTGCCGCGCCAGACGAGCTGCGGGTCAAGGTCGGTGTTCCTCGGGTAGCGCACCTTGGTCGGGTTCTGCTGCACTTTGTCGAGCACGGACTGATATTCAGCGGTCGGAATGTTCTTCCTCGTTGCTTCCTCGTGCTTGAGGGTTTCGACGGATTTGGTGGTGGCGGGCTTTTTGGCCATCAAGCCTGCTCCGCAAGTTGCAGCGCGGTTTCATCCATTTCGTCTTCCTCGCCTACGTCGTCGTCGCGTACCGTCTCCTTCTCGTTGCTGCCATGGTCCTCTGCCACCGGCTTTCCCATTGCGACTGCTATGAGCGAGGTAAGTGCTGCCGTGCGGGCAGCCATGAACGCTTTGAAGTCATCGTTACGCAGGTGTGCGGGATCGATAAGGTGGCTTCTGAGGATGTCGTCGAGCTTGTTCGAGGTGATCCCCTGCTCCTGCTCAATTCTTGCCAGATAAACCGAAGGGGCACTTCCGCTAATCGCGATATTTGATCGCTTGAAGAGCGGCGACTTGTTGACGATGGAGTTGAAAACGGCTGGTGCAATGTTGTTGTCGAGGCACCACCTTTGCGGAAAGATATGGTGAATGTCGATTTTGTCGTTGAAGAAGGTCATCAGCTCGACGCCACGGCCCGTAATGAAATCTCGGCAACCGTGGCGCATGAGCAACGCGTGCATGCCCTTATACGCCGCTGACAAACGCGTCCGTAGCGTTTTCAGGCGATCCTGCTGGAACAAAGATTCGTCCAAAGACGTCGGCCTCGGTCCAATGCCGCGAACCCAGTTGACGAGTTGCGGAACGTCTTTCGCAAGGCGCGACTCGGTGCTGGAACCGTACAGTTCCCCCAACGTGACGCACCAGAACCATTGCGCAATCTTCTCTTTGGCGGCGGTGGTCTGAGCCGTATTGCTCAGTATCGCAAAGGCGCTTGCGAGTCCTACCACCAGGGGAGGGTAAGGGATGTCGCGGTGCCAGATGATCTTCTGTTCATGCAAGAACGCACCCGCCTCGACGAATCCTAGTTCGACAGCTGGCGCGTGCATTTGATAGGCGGCAAGCGGTAGGCCAAGCAGCGCATCGCGGTTGCAAGAAATCTGCGGCAACTCCTTACCAGTCTTCCCCAGCGCTTCGCGTGCTAAGCGTTTCTCCCGTGTATGCAGCAACG
>JACMOJ010000136.1 GCA_014378085.1 Burkholderiales bacterium
ATGCGATCAGCTGCGCGCCCGACAGTAGTCGCCCAGCGGTTCGAGCTCACCGGATCGCACGTACCAGCGGTCCGGCCCCGCTGTCGTGAAGAAGTTGGTGGTGCTCGATATTTCGCCCACACTCACCATGTACGAAGAAACGGATATGGACTTCGCACTGGGTTACTGGTGGTGGTTCTTTTTGGTGCAGCCCGCGCCCTTCCCGGAAACGCTCATCAGCGCGTCGCCCGCGGCCTATCTTGCGAAAAAGATCACGAGTGGATTGGCTGGAAGCGTGCCGTTTACAGACGAAACTTACGCCGCATATCTGCGTTACATGCGTGACCCAGCCACCGTGCACAGCATGTGTGAAGACTACCGCGCGGCGGCAAGCATCGATTTGGTGCATGACCGCGCTGATCGAGAGTTAGGCAAAAAAATTACCTGTCCCGTTCACGTACTCTGGGGCGAGCATGGTGTTGTGCATCGCCGTTTTGCGCCGCTGCAAGATTGGCGTAAATTTGCGACGACAGTATCGGGGCGGTCAGTACCAGCCGGACACTACATTGCCGAAGAAATCCCCGACCTGCTGTTATGCGAACTGACGGCGTTTTTTGGTTAGGGGCCGAAATTTGTGCTGCGGCGCAACATGTTGTGCCAATGGCGATCTATGACGTAAGTCTATTGGTTGGATCGGAGTAACCCAATGGAATACGGTTAGAATCAAGTCAATAATTAGCCAGTCCCAATAACTAAAAACACACCGCACAAATTCGGTTTTAGCGAGGAGGAGCCATGCAGTTACGCAACCCGAAAGACTTTTGGTCTGGCGTGATGTTTGCCGCCATCGGTTTTGCTTTCGCCATCATCGTCAAGCTGTATGAGTACCCCATGGGTACCGCAAGTCGTATGGGACCCGGCTACTTCCCTTTCGTATTAGGCAATGCGCTGGGTGTGTTAGGCCTATTCATTTTGCTTAAGTCGTTTCTGACCGACGGTGAACGCGTAAGTGCGCTCGCTTGGCGTCCGGTTCTGTGGATTCTTGGCGCCGTCGTGGTGTTTGGACTGACGGTCAAGTTAATTGGTCTCGCGTTGGCGATCATTGTGCTGGTGCTCATTTCTGCTTTTGGTGGCCACGAATTCAAATTGAAAGAGCAATTGATTGCCGGGGTGGTGCTCGCGGCCGGTTCGATTGCGGTATTTGTGTACGGCTTGAAGTTGCCGTTTCCCATCTGGCCCGAATTTTTCGGTTAAGGGGAGTATCTAAATGGAAGCGCTTCTCTCCAATCTGGCACTAGGTTTTTCCGTCGCGTTCACGCCTGAAGCATTGATGTATTGCTTGATCGGCTGTTTGCTCGGTACACTCATTGGTGTGTTGCCTGGCATTGGCCCAGTCGCCACCATCGCCATGCTGCTGCCAGCGACGTTCACCCTCAAACCTGAGCTCTCGCTGATCATGCTCGCGGGCATCTACTATGGTGCGCAGTATGGTGGTTCGACCACGGCAATTCTGGTTAATATCCCGGGCGAATCCTCCAGTGTGGTGACGGCGCTGGATGGATATCAAATGGCGCGCCAAGGTAAGGCAGGTACCGCGCTCGGTATTGCCGCGTTGGGTTCTTTCTTCGCCGGCTGTGTGGCAACATTATTGCTCGCCGCTGCCGCACCACCACTGGCGCAAATCGCATTCAAATTTGGTCCTGCGGAATATTTTTCGCTAATGACACTTGGCCTAATCGCTGCGGTTGTTCTGGCTCACGGCTCAGTCATTAAAGCGATCGGCATGATTTTGTTGGGCCTGTTGTTGGGCTTGGTCGGCACCGACGTCAACTCGGGGATGGCGCGCTTCAGCTTCTCCATTCCTGAACTTTCCGACGGCATTGGTTTTGTGGCGGTCGCGATGGGCGTGTTTGGGTTCGCTGAAATCATTAAAAACCTAGAGCAAGGTGAGGAGCGCGAGATTTTTGTCAACAAGGTTGGCCGTCTATTGCCTTCAATGCAGGACATGAAAGAGGCGTTTCCGGCGGTGCTGCGTGGAACTGGCTTGGGCTCGTTGCTCGGCATTTTGCCGGGCGGTGGTGCGGTGTTGGCTTCCTTCTCGGCGTATACATTAGAAAAGAAAATCGCGAAGGATTCGTCGCAGTTTGGCAAGGGTGATATCCGTGGTGTTGCAGCGCCTGAGTCGGCGAATAACGCCGCCGCACAAACGTCATTTATTCCGCTGTTGACGCTTGGTATTCCGCCCAACCCGGTGATGGCGCTGATGGTTGGCGCTATGATCATTCAGGGCATTCAGCCCGGCCCGCAGGTAATGACCGAAAAGCCGCAACTGTTCTGGGGCATGATCGTGTCGATGTGGATCGGCAACTTGATGCTTGTCATCCTCAATTTGCCGTTAATCGGTATGTGGATCAAGCTCCTCACCGTCCCCTATCGTCTGCTCTATCCGGCGATTTTGGTGTTCTGCTGTATCGGCGTTTACTCGCTTTCGAACAGTCCGTTTGATGTGGTCATTACCGCAATGTTTGGACTGATCGGCTATTTGTTTTTGAAACTCGATTGTGAACCTGCGCCGTTGTTGCTCGGCTTTATTCTTGGCCCGATGATGGAAGAAAATCTGCGCCGCGCCATGTTGCTCTCGCGCGGCGACCCAATGACATTTGTGACACGGCCGTTATCGGCGACGCTTTTGGCAGTCTCGCTACTGTTACTGATCGTCATCATGCTGCCGGCGATTCGCAAAAAGCGCGAAGAGGCGTTTGTGGAAGAATGAGTTTTGGTGACGTATAAACTCAAGAAACCCCGCGAAATGCGGGGTTTCTCACTACGGTCATGTGCGCGGCTTAACATCCAGTCGCAATTGAGTTACGTAAAATATTGCCATGAGTGAACTAACGCCACCACGCAAACCCGAACCGCATGAATGCTGCGGCACTGGCTGCATTCCGTGTGTCATGGATATTTACGAAGAAGAACTTTACGAATACGAAAAGGCTTTGAAGAAGCTGGCCGCAGAAGGCGGCGAGGGTTCGGCTAACTTGAAAGCATCGCCGGCAATTCCGCCAGCGAATTCAGCACTCGATCCGGCTTAA
>JACMOJ010000137.1 GCA_014378085.1 Burkholderiales bacterium
GCCAAACGGCGTGTCGAGGGATATGAAAATGCAAATGGCAAATTCAATGTTGCGGAGAAGATCGACATGAGCGTACCGTTTGCGGCGGGCGCGATGGTCTCGACGGTGGATGATCTGGCGCGTTGGGATGCTGCGATTGCGGCCGGCAAACTCTTACAGCCTGAAACTTGGAAGAAAGCGTTTACCGCGTACACCCTGACTGACGGCAAAAAAGCGACCTACGGCTATGGCTGGGGGGTCGTCAAAGTCCAAGGCAAAGATGCCGTCAGCCATACCGGCGGTATTGACGGATTTTCGTCTGTCGCGATCCATTTTTTCGACGACAAAGTGTTTGTCGCCGTGCTGCGTAACTCGATTGAGGCGGCCGACAGGCCTAGCGATCTGGCAAATCGTATGGCGGCAATTTTGGTCGGACAGCCCATGCGTGAACTTGCCGAGATCAAAATTGCGCAAAACGTTTTTGATGCCTACGTCGGTCGTTATCAACTCGGGCCAAATTTTGTGTTGCGGGTTTACCGCGAAGGCGAAAAATTCATGGCACAAGCCACCGGGCAGGGGCCGACAGAGATATTTGCCGAGGCGGAGGACAAGTTCTTTCTGCGTGTGGTGGACGCCCAGATCAAGTTTGCGCGGTCAGCGGCGGGCAAGGTCGAATCCCTTGTGCTGTTTCAAAGCGGCCGCGAAATACCAGCCAAACGTTTGCCGGAGGAGCCGACGGTGCCGCGGAAAGAAGTCAACCTTTCAACCGTGGAACTAGATGCGTTGGTGGGGGAATATCCGCTCGCCGCAGGTTTTGTCCTGACGGTGTTTCGCGAATCGGACAAACAAGGAGAAAAGCTGATGGCGCGTGCCACCGGGCAGGGCGCATTTCAGATCTTTGCCGAAAGTAACGATAAGTTCTTCGCCAAAGTGGCAGATATCCGTATTGAATTTAAGAAAGATGCCGCAGGAAGTGTGACGGGGCTGGTGCTGTTTCAGGCGGGAATGGAAACCCCGGCCAAGAAGAGCAAGTAGCTTTTTTAATTGGTCACACCACGTCGGCAACACCACGTCAGTCACTCCACGTTCGTCCGCCCCGCGTTTTGAAAACCATCCAGGTCAAAGTGAAGCCAAACGCGAGGACACCACTGTTCACAGAGCAGGCCGACGGCACATGGCTGGCGGAGATTAAGGCGCCGCCAGTCGACGGCAAAGCGAACGAAGAACTAATCAGTGTGATTGCTGCACATTTCGTCCTTCGCAAAGCGCAGGTGGCAATAAAGAGCGGTGGAAGTGGCCGTATGAAGCTCGTCACCCTAGATGACTGAATATGCAAGTTGAAACGCCAGATGTGCTGGTGATTGGTTTAGGCGCAATGGGTGCCGCCACGGTGTATCAACTCGCCAAGCGCGGTGTGAAGGTCGTCGGCATTGATCGTTACTCGCCGCCTCACATACACGGCTCGACCCACGGCGAGACACGCATCACACGGCAGGCGATTGGTGAAGGCGCGCAGTTTGTGCCGCTCGCGTTGCGCTCCCACCAATTGTGGCGCGAAATGGAAGCCGAGACTGGCGTGACATTGTTTAACCAATGCGGTGGCCTCATCATCGCGCGAGAAGGCGCGGCAAGCCATATGCACGGTCAGACGGATTTTCTCGGCAATACCTTTGCGGCGGCCGAGGCCTTTGGGATTTCGCATGAACGGTTAGACGGCGCACAAATTGCAGAACGCTTTCCGCAATTTCACAAGCTCGGCGACGAGATTGCCTATTACGAACCCGGTGCCGGATTTGTTATTCCTGAAGCGTGTGTCGAAGCGCAGCTACGGCTGGCAGAGCGGCACGGGGCGACATTGCACTTTGGCGAGACAGTCGTTCGACTCGACGCCGATACTGGCAGCACGCTGGTTGAAACCTCGCGTGGCACGTATCGCGCAGGCACCACGATTGTGTGTGCAGGGCCGTGGCTGCCCCAGCTCCTGCCGAGCCTCGCGAATAAAGTTGTGGTGCGCCGCCAAGTGTTGCATTGGTTTCCGATTGTCGGCGATGTGTCGTACGTTTCTTACAACACGCAGGATTGTCCAATCTATATTTGGCACTGGGGTGACGGGCCTGATGATGTGTTTTATGGCTTCCCGCAAGCGGGTTCGGAGCGGCTGATCAAAGTGGCGACAGAGCAGGTTGTGACGACAACCACGGCAGACGACGTCAACCGTCGTGTATCGGATGCGGAATCTGCGCAGATGTTTCATCAGCATATCGATAGGCGTCTGCGTGGTGTTGGTGTGGCGGTGGCGAGAACGGCGACGTGTCTTTACACCAGCACACCAGACGCGAACTTCATCATTGATTGGCTACCCGATCAGCTTGACACCATCGTTGTGTCGGCCTGCTCTGGCCATGGGTTTAAACACTCTGCGGCGATTGGTGAAGCGGTTGCGAACATGGCGATCGACGGTGAAATAGCCGAGATTTTGCAGCCGTTCAGATTGAAGTCCTCACAGAACTTCTAAGGCCGAGCGCGGAGCCGCATAATCGAGGCCTCCAATCCTTATTTGAGCTCCATCTGTGCTGACCTTCGACAATCGTTTTCTCCGTGAACTCCCCGGCGACGCAGAAACCACCAACACCACGCGACAGGTGAAGGGTGCGGTGTGGTCACGGGTGTTGCCCACACCGGTGTTGGCACCCAGGATGATTGCGTATTCACACGAAATGGCCGCGACACTCGGCCTAGACGCGGCGGCGATGCAACGCCCGGAGATAGTTAACGCGCTCGGTGGCAATGGTCTGCTGCCCGGCAGTGAGCCCTACGCCACGGTCTACGGCGGACATCAGTTTGGGCATTGGGCGGGGCAGTTGGGTGATGGCCGCGCGATCTATCTCGGTGAAGTTGTGAATACCGCCGGCCAGCACCATGAATTGCAGCTCAAAGGTGCGGGGCCCACGCCGTATTCTCGCCGCGCCGATGGCCGGGCCGTGCTTCGGTCATCGATTCGTGAGTTCTTGTGTAGTGAAGCGATGTTTCATCTTGGCATCCCGACCACACGTGCGCTGAGTCTGGTCGCCACTGGGGACAAGGTGGTGCGCGATATGTTTTACGACGGCAACCCCGAGCGCGAGCCCGGCGCAATTGTTTGTCGTGTCGCACCATCGTTTACGCGGTTTGGACATTTTGAGATTCACGCCGCACGTAATGACACCGCACTGTTGAGGCAGTTAGTGGATTTCACCATCGCGCGAGATTTTGCCGAGCTGGATCTACCGCGTGAGCCGATCGAACGAGTGCGCGCGTGGTTTGGTGTGATCGCTGAGCGCACCGCCATCATGGTGGCGCACTGGATGCGGGTTGGTTTTGTACACGGCGTGATGAACACCGACAACATGTCCATCTTGGGCCTGACGATTGACTATGGTCCTTATGGGTGGATCGATAATTTTGATCCCGGCTGGACACCGAATACGACCGACGCGGAGGGCAAGCGTTACTGTTATGGCCGCCAACCGGAAATCGCGCGTTGGAATCTGGAGCGCTTAGGCTCGGCGCTCTTGATGTTGACCGATGAAGGTAGTGCTGAGGCGAATCGATTTGCCGATTTGTTGCAGGCCGGCATGAATAAATACGACGAAACGTTTGATCTCGCAACCCGCAACAATCTCGCTGGTAAGTTTGGCTTCGCGTCGTGGCGTGAACAAGATACCCCGTTGGTGAATGACGCGTTTCGTTTGCTCGCTGAAGCTGAAGTTGATATGACGCTGTTTTTTCGGCGTCTTGCGGACATAGGGTTAGACGCTGCGGCGAATCGTGTATTGCTAGCCGACGCGTTTTATCGTGACGATCTTCGTGAGAACCATCAGCAGGCGTTTGATTCCTGGCTCGGCCGTTATCTGTCGCGCATCAAGGAAGATGACTTCGCGCAGTCCGACCGGGCAGGGCAGATGAATCGCTTTAATCCGCTTTATGTCATGCGTAATTATTTGGCGCAGCAGGCGATCGATTTGGCGACTGCCGGCGACAACAGTATGGTGGTTGAGCTGCTCGATGTGATGCGTAAGCCTTACGAGGCGCAACCCGGTCGTGAGCGATTCGCTGAAAAGCGCCCCGATTGGGCGCGACAGAAGGCGGGATGCTCGATGTTGTCGTGTAGTTCGTGATCGAAGCTTTGGTTAAAGAATGGGTATCTCGAATCTTGTGTCGAATTGGTCGCCGGGAATGTCTGCTTTGCGGCGGCGGGAACCAACCATATTGACCCAAAGCCGTCCTTTAATTTTCCCGATAGCGGCGGTTTAACTTCGCATTGAGCGGGCGCCGACTGGCGCGCCGCTCGAACGCGGTGTTAGGCAGCAGTTTCACCTGTCACGACCGCTTCCAGATTGCCGCCTACCGAAATGCCCGAGAGTTGATTAGCAAACCTGTCAAGTGCGGCTGGGTCGATGATCAGCGCACAGGACACGCGCGAAATAACCTGAACTTCTTCGTCCGAAGCCAGCGGACCTGAGGACAACTCCAACATGAGGAGAATATGCCCACGCCGCCCATGTGGGAGTAGGCGCAGATTGACTGTGTAATCGGGCGAGCCATTCGGGTTGATGTACCCGCCCTGCAGGACAGCTTTTCCCGTGCTTGTGGATGCTAGTTGTTTCGTGGCGGAAGCGAATTCTGAAACGTGTCCAATGGGCAAGTACGCTCGACCAATTCCGCGAAAGGCACCCGACGTCAATGTTGCTGTAACGTAACACTCGTCATCAGGGTCGTGCGACACGCTTACTCTGAGCTCCGATTGCTCGCGATCCGTCATTTGTGCCGAACACCAGGGGTTGTAGTCACAGGGTTTTTCATCGAGATCAATGGCTCAAGGTATGAAACCGGGTAGCCGTCGGGAAGGACGGCTTCTGGCCGAAAAGGCAGTCCGCTGCAATGACGGGTTGGGCCACACATGCTCATGACTTCCACGCCCGCCGCACCAGCACCGGGAGCAGACCGAGCAGCAGAACCGAGGCTGCTACTACAGCCGCGCATACGGCGACCGCGACAACTGCGGCGTACAACCAGAGCGGCTGCCAGTTTGGATGAATGCTTGCCCCGTACTCCATATCGAACCCGAATGATGCAAGTCCTGCGAGGACACCGCAGAGCACTCCAACGACCAACGGTCCCATCAACGTCTGCTTGGTGTGCTGATTCATTCCGGTGATGTCCAACTTAATTTATGGCACAGCACCCAGTTAAACACCGGGGGGAAAAGAGTCAAGTTGCTTTTCACTTGATTCAGCGGATCAATATATGAAATCAGAAAGCAATCGCGAACAGCCGGTTCTGGCCGAAAATTACCGCGGCCTAGGTGACCTTCTAATGTCCAAATCTTTGCCGACTGCACCGAATATCGCGGCGAGGTTGTCCATGCTCGGATTACCTTGCACCGAGAGCATCCGGTGAAGACTTTTACTTGGTTTAGCTGTTATCTGCGCTAATTCCTCGAACCCAATCGTCGCATTCACGAGGTCACGCAAAACTAACCTTGCCAACTGAGGTTCGCCGTTTGCCATAAGCGCAACAGCCTCATCTAGCAAGGCTTTACCGAAGGCCGGGTCACGCTCAGCACGTTCGACGACTGTTCTCTTAAAGTCTCTGGTTAGTGCCATGTTCTTTACCCAATTCCTCTTGTCAGTTTCAGCTTGGATTTGACGTCGGACAACCCCAGCTTTTTACGTAACTTATATTCGGCATGGAGGCCCTTTGCCTGTGCAATATCTCTCGTCTGGGTGCGCTTGGTTCCGCCACCGAAAAGAACTACGAGAGTCGACCCGTCCTTCGCCAAATAGATTCGATAACCGGGGCCCCAATCAATACGATATTCACCAATGCCGTCAAACCATTTGACGTTCGATGTATTTTCCATCTCGAGCCGAAGAAGTGCAGTTGCAACCTTTGCGGCGGCGTTAGCCTCCAGACCGTCGAACCATTTTCTGTACGGGCTAGACTCGTCTTCACGTATGTACTCTGCAACTTGCATAAGCATTTCGTATAGTACCGTTTATGTTACTTTCATGCAAGTTAAACAGTCGACAGGCGGTGTCAGCGCTTCCGCGAATTGAAAGTAACTCTACGTTTTGCGATCTCGCATTTAGTCAACGAGCATTGCCGAACACCCAATAGCTCGGAGTTCGATCCAATTCATCGCGCGAAAATATCAAATCAGACCGCGCCCGCGTAGCGCCGCTTTTGACCGCTAGGCGGCAATCAATACGTCCGCTGAAATACCAAAATCAGCGTGCAGTTTACGGATCATCGCCAACGAAAGTGGTCGCTTGCGGCTAAGAACCTCATAAGCGCGGTTTGGCCGTCCAAAAACTGGCGTCCAGTCGTGAATCGTCAGGCCGCGTA
>JACMOJ010000011.1 GCA_014378085.1 Burkholderiales bacterium
GCAATGGCGACTACATGGCGAGCCACGATCTTGAAGATGTCATTACCGTCGTCGATGGCCGCGCGACATTGCGTGAAGAAGCGATGCAGTCACCAACTGATTTGCGCGCGTATCTTGCAACGGAGTTCAGACAACTTCTGGACAGTCGGGATTTCATGGATGCGCTGCCTGGCCAGTTGCCCACTGATTTGGGTAGCCAGGCGCGTGTACCGGGTCTGATCAAAAAACTAAAGCAACTCTCAGAATTAGGGTGACATGAATTCCGCAACCATCGTCCAGAAACTCTGGAATTACTGCAACGTCCTGCGTGATGATGGTATGAGCTACGGCGATTACGTCGAGCAGCTCACCTATCTGTTGTTCCTCAAGATGGCCGACGAGCGCAGCCAGCCGCCATACAGCCAGCCGAACCCGATTCCCAAGGCGCATGGATGGCCTGGGTGAATTTAAGGGGGCCAGGCACGCATTTTTCAAAAGTCTTCGTCCAGCTTGCCGTTCCAAGCATTTTCGTCCTGGAAGCCGCACCAGTGCTAGTGGTTGGCATGTGCGTTGCCGACCGGATTGTTCTACGCGCAAGGCGTGAAGGCGAACGTGATCTTCTTCGACAGGAAGCCTGCTTCCGAAACGCCGTGGACTAAAAAGGTGTGGATTTACGACCTGCGCACCAACAAACACTTCACGCTCAAGACAGCGCCGATGAAGCGTGAAGACCTGAATGAATTCGTCAAGCTGTTCAACCCGGCGAATCGGCATGTGCGCACAGCTACGTGGGGCGCCGAGAATCCTGAAGGCCGCTGGCGTGCTTACGAATATAGCGAGCTCGTCGCACGCGATAAGGCGAGCCTTGATATTTTCTGGTTGAAGGATGACAGCCTCGCCGATTCCGATAACTTGCCGTCGCCGGATGTGATTGCGCAAGAGATTGTTGAGGATTTGGAAGCGGCGTTGGAACAGTTTCGGTTGATTGCAAGAGATTTGGGTGCGCCGCAATTGAATTAGGCGTGATACGCATAGGTTGTGCAGTTAAGTAAGTCCAAGCCGCATGTCTCCCAACGATCGACTTCGCCATTCACGGTGCACTTGGCGAACGAAAGTGCGCGTGAAGGCATTCCTCGCCCAGGTGTTTGACTGGATCGTCGGGGTGTGGCGAGCGCGCCGCAGCTGTATTTTGGTGGGTCGGTAAGCCCGACATCAATACGCAATGCCACCATTTTCCACCTGCCATCATCGGCAAGAGTGGCTGCCGTATCATGAAGACATCATGATATACATGCCCTCAACCCTGTTGCCCTTGCCCGACACGCCCTTTGGTCATAACTTGCGCCGCTTCTGGTCGCTCGATCCCGCTGTTCACTTTTTGAATCACGGCTCTTACGGCGCAACACCATGCTTTGTGCAGTCCGACCAATCGCGTTGGCGTGACGAATTGGAGCGTGAGCCCGTGCGCTTTATGGGCGATATCTTGCCGGAAGCATTACGCGTCGCGGGGGCGCGACTGGCGGCGTTCGTCGGTGCGTCGGCGAGTAACCTCGCATTCGTCGAGAATGCCACGGCAGGTGCGAACGCAGTGCTTCGGTCCATTCGCTGGAACGCAGGCGATCGCATCGTCATTGCAAACCACGCGTACCCGGCCCTGAAAAACACCGTGCGCTTTCTCGCCGAGCGTCACGGACTGTTGATCATCGAAGCACAGATTCCCTGGCCACTTTCGGGGCCAGAAGAACTGGTTGCCGCCTATCTGGACGCCTTGAAAGACGGCGCACGCGTCGCGATCATTGATCATGTTTTTTCGCCCCTTGCCGTGGTTACACCGATTGAACCCATCGTACGTGTCTGTCGGGAGCGTGGCGTGCAAGTCCTCGTCGATGGCGCGCACGCACCGGGTTTGTTGCCGCTTTCGCTAGCTACTCTTGGCGACATGGGGGTTGATTGGTATGTCGGCAATTGCCACAAGTGGCTGTGCGCGCCTAAAGGGTGTGGATTTATTGTCGCCACGCCCGAAGGCCAGCGCGATCTGCATCCGGCGGTGATTTCCAATTTCTTTGGGCAGGGGTTCGAGAACGAGTTTGCCTGGACCGGTACCTTGGATCCCAGCTCGAGGCTTGCCATAACATCGGCGCTGGAATTTATCGAGGCGCTGGGTGTGGAACGCTATCGTACTGCGTTGCTCAATCAGGCAAGAGTAGCCTCAGAGCTTCTTGCAGAGGCGTGGGGTGTAGTTCCCGGCGCACCGGCGGGAATGTTTGTCAGCATGGTTACATTACCGCTGCCTGTGGATGAACCAGGCAGTGCCGAGGCGGTCGCGCGCTGGCGGCTCACGCTATTGCGGGAACACAATATTGAAGTCCCGATACACGCCATCGGTGGCCGACTCTGGGTACGTATTTCTGCGCAGGTCTACAACGAAATGTCAGACTACGAGGCGTTGGCGCGGGTGTTTATTTAAGTTGCGGTTGATGTCGATGGCAGATGGAAGCAAAGGTGGCAAGACTGCGCGCCTGACCCAAATTCGGCTATGCCCCAGCCAGCATTTTTGCCACTGCATCCTCTCGGTCATGCGCATCGAGCCGCATGAAAAGCTGCTTGATATGGTAATTCACGGTATTGCCGCTGATGTTTAAGGCGACACTGATTTGTTGATTGCTGCGGCCCTGCGCAAGCAACAAAGCGACTTCGCGCTGCTGTGGCGAAATGTCAAAACCACCCATCGCTTCGGCGAGCTTCAAAATCATGGGTTGCTGTCGGCGAATATGAATGGCCGCGCGCGAAACCGGCGCGGCACCATCACCATCGAGTGCGTAGGCGCTTAGCAGGAAGCGACCCCACGGGCCATCGCTCGCCAATCGCGGGGCGGCACCCGTTTCGCCAAGAATTGCTTTTTGCAGTAATACCAATAGTTGTTGCACGGCACCCGGCGCGGTCTCGCCGACGACCAACGGCGGCGACGACGGATTGAATTCGCGCTTCAATGCCATCGACAAAAGATTGAGGGATTTCGCGGTTGCCTCAACGATCTGCCCTTGAAAATCGACCACCACCATGCCCTCGGCGTCGGCGTCGACAAATTCGACGTTCGCGCCGACTACCGAAGGTCGGTTGACCGCATGTGCAACGTAGTGCGCAATATCCTTGACCGCATTACGGTCTTCAGCGCTAAAGGCCGTCGAGTGCCGCGGACGATATAACGACAGCTGCCCCAACGCGTGCCCCTGATCACGAATCACGGCGTACATTACATGATGCGCATCGAGGTGCCGCAATATTTCGTTGTAATACGCCGTTTTGGTCAGCGCCGGTGAGGCCGTCGAAGAACTCACCATCTCGGATGACTGGGCGCGCTTCAGGAATGCCTTGCGGAACGGCAGTTCGCCACTATCGTAATGACGTTCAAAATAAAGGCGCATCAATCCGGGTGCCAGCATCCGATCCGCGTATAGATTGGTCATATCGCCATTGGCATCAACCCAGAAAAAACCTGCGGAGTCGGCAGCCGCGTATTCACGAACGGCGCGCAACAATGTGGGCATCAGTGCCTGCCCGTTGATACCGATGCAGCAGAGCTGACGGATATGCGCAAGCTGCGTGGTGCGCTTCACGGCGCCGTCACTTCCCGCGAAACTCGAAGCCGGTAGGCGCGCTGCGTGCCAGACATTCCGCGCAACGCAATTTCGCCGAGCGACTCCATCGCAAAGATGCCATCGATCTCAGCATGAATGCGTTGCGATACATAAATTTCACCGGCTGGTGCCTCAGCGCACAGGCGTGAAGCCAGATTGGTAACAGTACCAATCGCGCCGTAATCGATACGCTGCTCAAAACCGATTGCGCCCAGCGTCGCGTAGCCCAGTGCGACGCCAATGCCGGCGCCGAGCGCGTAGCCCCTCCTGTGCCATTGAACCGAGAGGTTCCCAGACTCGCCACACATCGCCACCGCCATTTCAACGGCGCGCTTGGCAGGGTCGGGAATGGGAACGGGATCGTTGAAAAACACCATCATGCCGTCGCCCGTGAAGCGCTCCAGGGTGCCGCCGAATTTCTCGACCAAGCGTCCCATCGCGGCGTGATATTCGTGCAGTGCCTGCATGACCAACTCAGGCTCCGTGTTTTCTGCGAAGGCCGTGAAGCCGCGCAGATCAATGAAGACAACGGCAATTTCGCGACGATGCGAAATTAGTGGATCTTCCGCGCCACCGGCGACAATTAAATCCGCCAACTGTGGCGAAAGAAACCGCTTTAAACGCATCAATTTTTCACTGCGCGCCACTTCCTCGGCGACGCGTTTTTCCAGCGATGCATTCCATTCGGCTAGCTCTCTGGCCTGCGCCTGAACCTGATCGTAAAGGTGCTTCACGCGCAACAGCGA
Source organism: Burkholderiales bacterium (assembly GCA_014378085.1). The sequence continues at coordinate 4,364 of JACMOJ010000011.1, forward strand.
GCGCACTCGCGCGAGCAGCTCCGGCGCGTGGATTGGCTTGGAAAGAAAATCATCGGCACCCGCATTCAGTCCCTTCACCCGTTCCTGATATGGATCGAGGGAGGTCACCATTACGATCGGCAACATGTTGTGACGAGGGTCTTCTCGAAGGGTGCGGCAGACAGTGAAGCCATCCATGCCCGGCATGATCACATCGAGCAGAATTAAATCCGGGAGGGATTCGGCCACAGAAGCCAGGCAAGACGCGCCATCATGCGCACTTCGCAATGCATAGCCGTGCGCAGTAAGGAGGTCGACCAGCAAACGCCGGTTCGCCTCGTTGTCGTCGACGACAAGGATGTCACCGGGCCGAGATGTAGCCAACGTGGTCGCGGAACCTTCTGCAGCGATCATCGAGCCCCCCCGAGGGCTGGTGAAAAATTTAATTGTTGATTTTCAAATCCGTCATTCTGACCCCGATTTTACGC
>JACMOJ010000012.1 GCA_014378085.1 Burkholderiales bacterium
ATCGCGATGTAGTCTTTGAATTTTCCCGGGAATGGTTTGTAGAGCGTGTGCAGTGAGCCGAGTGCGTCGTAACAGGTCGACATGTCTTCCACCAAGATACGAAAGCCTTAATTGTCCAGCTCCTCAGAAAACGAGATGTTTTTTTCTTGCATCTTTCTATAGATGGATGAAAGGTGTTTTTCGCGACCGGTCACGGTCGCTTTGATGTTGAACTCGGCGAGCCGCGCCTTGATGGCGTCCGATATTTTGCCGACCACCTCACGGCGGTTGCCGCGAGCGGCCTTGACCGCCTTATCAAGCACTTGAAAGCGATTCGGGTGTAAATACCGGAATCCAAGATCTTCAAACTCATAGTAAACCGCATTCAAGCCGAGCCGATTGGCAATCGGTGAGTAAATATCGAGCGTTTCTCTGGCGACCCGTTCCTGCTTTGATTGGTGCACCGCGCCCAAGGTGCGCATATTGTGCAAACGATCGGCGAGTTTGATGAGGATGACACGAACATCGCGCGCCATCGCCAGCAACATCTTGCGGAAGTTTTCCGCCTGCGCTTCTTCGAGTGTCGCAAACTGTAATTTGTCGAGTTTTGAAACGCCATCGACCAAGTCTGCCACCGCTTTGCCGAAGCGTTTTGCGATGTCGTCTTTAGTCGTCGGTGTATCTTCAACAACATCATGGAGGATCGCGGCAATCAGCGCCTGTGCATCGAGATGCCACTGCGCGAGCAACGTGGCAACGGCGAGCGGATGGGTGATGTACGGCTCGCCGGATTTGCGAATCTGACCTTCGTGCGCAATCCGCGCCATCTCGAAGGCCGCCTGCACCTTTTGGATATCGGCGGGCTTAAGGTAAGTCGAGATGATCGACAGCAGGGAGGTGGCATGCGACATCGAAAGCTGCCCATTTTCTGGCGGCTCGATCGTGGGTGCGCCCGGACTCATGATTGCAGCAACCGCGGGCGTGGGGTGGCGCTGTGGCTCACCCGGCACAATTGGCGAAGGATTGGTGTTCGGCATAACGAAGCATCATCCTTCACAAAGTGCGTTACATATCAGCAGGCACCGTAGGCAGGCTCGGTGCTTGCGGTTTCAAAATGGCCACGCCGATGTGCCCTGCGGCGATTTCGCGTAGCGCAATTACGCATGGCTTGTCCTTGCCGGGTTCAACATACGGGGCAGAACCAAGCGCCAACTGACGCGCACGAGTGGTGGCAGTCAGAGTCAACTCAAAGCGGTTTGGGATCAGCTTAATACAATCATCAACGGTGATACGGGCCATCGTGGAGCTCCAGACTTCAATCAAAACGGTGGGGAAACGCATCCGGCGACACCCGGTGGGCGGCGGCGGATCAAACGCGGGGGCTATTTAAGCAAATCAGCGTGCCGGGAAATCTGAAGATGAACGGTCAGTTGGCATGCCCGCGTGACGGCGAAAAGATCATCCAAAGCCACGCTAAAGTCTTCATTAATAATAACATAATCGGCTTTGTGGACGTGTTTTAGATCCTCACGAGCCTCCGATAGCCGATGCTGGATCACCTCAGTGGAGTCCTTGCCGCGTTTCACCAGCCGCCGCTGCAATTCCTCAATGGATGGCGGCAGGATGTAAATGTAGACCATGTCCGGAAAAAGCTTTTTGACCGCGCGTGCGCCTTGCCAGTCGATTTCTAGCAACACATTTGTACCCGACGCGCGACGGCTTTCGATCCACTTCCGCGAAGTTCCATAGAGATTGCCGTATACCTCGGCGTGCTCAAGGAATTCGTCGGCCGCGATTAACGCCTCAAACCGTGTGCGCGTGACAAAGTGGTATTCGCGTCCGTCAGCCTCCCCCGCGCGCGGCGGCCGGGTGGTGAAGGAAACGGACAACGCAATGCTGCTGTCACGCGCGAGCAAACCCGCCACAAGGCTTGACTTGCCGGCGCCGGAGGGCGCTACAACGGTGAATAAGCAGCCTGACATGGCGTTCTCAAGTCACTCGATGTTTTGAATCTGTTCGCGCATCTGTTCAATCAACACTTTGAGCTCAATTGAAACCTTGGTCGACTCGGTCGAAACGGATTTTGAGCCAAGTGTGTTGGATTCGCGATTCAGCTCTTGCATGAGGAAGTCGAGTCGTTTGCCGATCGCACCGCCGCCTTTGAGTACCCGGCGCACCTCAACGGTGTGTGCGCCCAGCCGGTTGAGCTCTTCCGCAACGTCGATTCTCGAGGCAAACAGTACCACCTCCTGTTTAAGGCGGTCGTCACTCGCTGCCTCCAAGTTGGCGTCAGCGATCTTAAGCCGGAGCTTTTCTTCGTACGCGGCGACCATTTGTGGCACTAGCGGGGCGACTTGTTTCACCAGCGTGTCGATGCCATCGAGCCGATCAAACAGCATCTGTGCGAGCTTTGCGCCTTCACGTGCCCGTGTTGCGCTTAGCTCTTCTACAGCCTTTGCAAACAACGCCAGCAATGGCTCCTTGATTGCCTCGGCGGTCATCTCCGCGCTGGCCAGCACGCCCGGCGCGTGCATGATTTCCCAAACTGACAATTTTTGCGCGTCGAATTTGCCCAAAATATCTTGCTGTGTTTGTGCCAGCAGTGCCAGCGCCTCCGCGTTGGGGCCGCCGCGAGTTTGGGCGGGATCAGACGTCAGGGTCGCGCGACAATCGACTTTTCCACGTGTGATCGAGGCGGCGATTTGCTCGCGCATCGCACTTTCCAGCGCACGAATTTCTTCTGCCATCCGTGTCTGGAACTCCAGATAGCGATGATTCACCGATTTCAACTCGATAGAAATGCGACCACCAGCGACATCGCCGGTGACGGCGGCAAAGCCGGTCATACTTTTGACGGGGTGGGCCATGGCGGGTGGAATGATTTCCAGAGTTACCCGAGGATAAGAGAATTCGTTTCAGAATCGACTCAAGCCTCGTGGATGCAATGCATAGATGATGCGGCGGTGGACGACAGTTTGAGGCACAATTATAGCTTACGGCTTTCGCCGTTATGCTGTCGGCGACAGGCACCAGCCATCACAACGCCACCCGGAATGGGCTCGCCAACGGGTCTACCGCTGCTGACATACCCTATGGCATCACAATCCAATCAGCCGCTACCAGAGGGCTACCAACTCCAGGAATACACCATCGACAAGGTGCTTTCTTCGGGCGGCTTTTCGATTGTCTACCTCGCGCATGATGCGGCGGGAACCCCCTATGCGATTAAGGAATATCTGCCCGCTGCGCTGGTGGTGCGTTCGGATGGCGCGGATGTCAGCATTAACGTTGACGAAAACCAGGCGGTGTTCCGGCACGGCTTGAAGTGCTTTTTTGAAGAGGGCCGTTCGCTAGCGCTGATCTCCCACCCGAACGTCATCCGCGTAGAGAACTTCTTTCGTGCGAATGAAACCGTCTACATGGTCATGCAGTATGTCCGCGGTCGCACGCTGCAATTTCATATACAGCGACATCGGCAGGAGTTTTCTGAGGCGTTCATTCGCCGCACGTTCACGTTGCTATTAAATGGCCTGCGGGAAGTACACGCGAACAAGCTATTGCACCTCGATATCAAGCCCGCCAATATTTACATCACGATGGAAGGAAAGCCGGTGCTGTTAGATTTTGGTGCCGCGCGCCAAGCCTTGACTGAGGATGCGCCAAAGTTACGCCCGATGTATACGGCCGGATTTGCCGCGACTGAGCAATATCACCATCACGAGCAAATGGGGCCGTGGACAGATATTTACGCCATCGGCGCGACCATGTATACGTCGATCGGCGGCATTCATCCGCGACCGGCAAATGATCGTCTCGAAGACAATCAAATAGAGCCGCTGCGCGACTTGGCGAAAGGCATATTTTCTGAAGACCTTTACGACATCATCGACTGGTGTCTGCAATTAGATCACCTCGCGCGCCCGCAATCCGCCTTTGAATTACAGAAAGCACTCATGAAGGATTCCAGTGAGTGGCGGGCCGACGTTGTGGTCACAGATATAGAGTCAACTTTCACCAATCGCCTCAAGGCGACGCTCAACAAGAAACTTTTCTGATGGGCACAGGCTAATGAGATTTACTGTCTTTCAAGATAGCAAGATCGGTGGACGCAAAGTCAATCAAGATCGACTCGCCTACTCCTATTTCAAAGATACCCTGTTAATGGTGATTGCCGATGGCATGGGCGGACACGCGCGAGGAGAAATCGCGGCCGAAATTGCCGTGAATACCCTTAACAATCGATTCCAAGCCGAAGCGCGTACCGTGCTGCGACAACCCAGAGACTTTTTAGACAACGCGGTGCATGCCGCCCACCGCGCCATTGTCGCGTTTGCCGATAAACACGACATGCTTGAGTGCCCGCGCACCACTTTGGTTGCGGTGATCTTGCAAAATGGCGTCGCCCAATGGGCACACGTCGGCGATTCGCGGCTGTACTATTTCCGCAGCGGCCGCCTCGCCATTGCTACGCAAGACCATTCCCGCGTTCAACAAATGATTGATGCGGGCATCATTACGCCCGAGCAAGCGACGGTGCACCCGGACCGCAACAAAATCTACAACTGTCTCGGCGGGGTAATGCCGCCCTCAGTAACATACTCGGAGGAATGGAGTCTGCAGGTCGGCGATAGCATCTGGATTTCGACGGACGGATTTTGGGGGCCACTAAGTTCGGCCGACATCGCAACCAGGCTGACGAGCGAGAGCATCCTCTCGTTGACGCCTAAACTGATGGACGAAGCCGAGCGCAAAGCTGGCGCGGAGTCGGACAATCTTTCAGTGGTCGCGCTGACTTGGGAGAATCAAGAAGAAGCGCCCCACGAGGCTGCGGACGATGGCACGATGACGGAACCCATGGCGGGGTTTAGCTCAACCATGAATACGACGCAAGAGTTTGCGGCAGTGAAAGACGAAATCTCCGACGACGACATCGAAAAAGCGATCGCAGAGATTCAGAACGCGATTAAAAAAGTAAGCCGTTAGGCAACGTCCCTCAACTCCTATTTCTGAAAGACCACCGTCATGGCCCGCGCCTACCAACGAACTGCAAATGATCTCCGACCCATTAAGATTACCCGTCGTTACACCAAACACGCGGAAGGCTCGGTGCTGGTGGAAATGGGCGACACGAAAGTGTTGTGTACGGCAAGCGTCGAGGAACGCGTGCCGCCGCACAAGAAAAATTCTGGTGAGGGATGGGTTACCGCTGAATACGGAATGCTGCCGCGTTCCACCAACACCCGCAGTGACCGTGAAGCGGCTCGCGGCAAACAAACTGGCCGCACCCAAGAGATACAGCGCCTCATCGGCCGCAGCTTGCGGGCAGTGGTGGATTTGAAGAAACTTGGCGAAAGACAAATTACGCTGGATTGCGACGTGTTGCAGGCAGACGGCGGCACACGTTGCGCCTCGATCACGGGTGCCTTTGTTGCGCTCCACGATGCCATCTCGACGCTCATGACAAAAGGCGTGATTAAACAAACGCCCATTCGTGATTTTGTCGCCGCGATTTCTGTTGGCATCAGCGCATCAGGCGCGATGCTCGATCTGGACTATGTGGAGGACTCGAGCTGTGAAACGGATATGAATGTGGTGATGACCGGTTCGGGTACGTTTATTGAAATTCAAGGCACCGCTGAGGGCGCGCCATTTACCCGCGCGCAATCGGATCAGTTGTTGGCCCTTGCGGAAGCCGGCATCAGCCAACTCATTGCCGCGCAACGGGCGGCGTTGGCGACCTAGCGACATCGTTGTGAGCGTGAGGCGATGTCGGAACTCGTAATGCACTCTGGATCGCAACCTGACGTTTTGGTGGCCATCGATGGTTATCGCATCATTGAGTTGATCGCGGACGATATTGCTGCGCTACAACGCCTATACGAGGAAAATCCTGAATACAGCCTGTCGGTGTTGGGCAGAGCGCCTAGGGCGAGTGATGCGTTTGACGACTTTCACGATCGTCCTCCGCCAGAATTTCCGATGGGCCGCAAGTGGATGCTGGGATTCATCACGGACGACAATGTGCTGGTTGGTGTCGCCGAGGTCGTTTCAGATCTTTTCGCCCACTCTGTTTGGAACATCGGCTACTTCATGCTCGCCACTAACCGGCACGGTAGCGGCGATGCCTTTCGACTTTACGCGGCGCTTGAATCGTGGATAGGTCGTCAGCACGCGCGCTGGCTCAGGCTGGGAGTGGTAGTGGGCAATCGACGTGCAGAACGGTTTTGGCAACGCTGTGGCTACGCCGAAACGCGTACTCGAGAGAACTACCTAGTCGGCGAAAAGGCCCATACGCTGCGTGTGATGGTGAAACCCATTACACATGGCGTGTTATCAGATTACCTTCAGCTTGTGCCACGCGACCGACCCGACTAGGTCGGAGATCGATACTTCGTGATGAACGCACGATCAATACGATCTTTCCATCGCCAAACCCATTCGCCTTGCCACGTTACCGGCCCCCACGATCCGATGGCATGTTTTCTTCCGGTAGAGATGAGGTACAGCGACCGCTGCTGTGGCTGATAAGGCGCTAGCGGCCGATCGGAAAGTGCGGCAAGTAGATTTGTCGCAAGTGGCGGCCCGGCCCGTACCGCATAGACACCAGACTTTGGTCGCGAGTGGTCCACCATCGACGCGCAATCACCAACTGCAAAGACGTTTGGGTGGGAGACTGACTGCAAGTACGAATTGGTGAGAATGTAGCCCTGCGTATTGCATGCCACGCCGGATTGGGCTGGCCAGTCAGCGGCGGCAGCGCCGAGTGCGGCGATGACCAGATCTGCGCCGATCTCCAACCCGTTGGCCAACACGACGGCGTCATGGTGGATGTGAGATGCAGGCACGCCCGCATACAAGGTGATATCGGCATTCCGAAGTGCGGCAGAAATTTTGGCACCCACTTTGCCGGGCAAGGTATTGGACGCCGAGATAATCGATAACGTGCAGGCTGGCGCTGCGTCTACTGCTCTTTTTACACAAGTGCTCACACGGGTGTCCGCACGAGCGCCCGCATGCTGCATTGCCAGCGCAACTTCGACGCCACCGGCGCCTGCACCCACTACCACCACGCGGATTGGTGGTCCGGCATGCGTCGCCAAGGCGGCTTTAAATTTGCCAAGTCGGGTGATGAAATCTTCAATCGGCCGTACCGCGAGTGCGTGTTCAACCGCGCCGGGAATGCCGCCAACGTTCGCCACGGAGCCAATATCAATTGAAAGAACATCAAAACCAAGGCGCTTACCGTTAACGCAAACGACTTCATTTGCCGCGAAGTCTATGGCGGTTGCCGCTGTCTGTTCGAAGGTTGCACGCGCCTGCTGCGCGAGCGGCGCGAGCGGGATGATGCAGTCTTCAAGTTCGTAATGCCCTGCAATCCAGCCCGGCAGCATGCCTGAATAGACCTGGCGGTGATACGGCGCGACGAGAGTGACCTCGGTATTGTCAGGCGGTGCCGCACCAAACGCCTTCAACACATGGACATGTGCGTGCCCGCCGCCGAGCAATATAAGGCGCTTCATTGCCATGCCGCGCGTGCGCTATTTCGCGTCAAAGCGGACGTCACCAAACCAAGTCGTGACCGCTTCGTTGGTCTGGTCGGTGTCATTGCCTACCGCGACACCAATGATGCGAGGGGCGGCCGTTCCAAATGTCGCGCGAAAATCTGCGGCGACATCATGTTTTTCTTCGATCCACGTATTGGCGTTAGTGTTCCCAGACTGGAGGGTGATCACGTGCACGCGGTTTGTGTATGGGCTCGCGTGCCGGATGCCGACTGGCGTTTTGTTGTCCCATACATAACAAAGCGCCGCGGTCGGCACGTCATTACCCGCGACAAGTCTCGCCACACGAATCTTCATACGCTCATTAAACGGTAGCGACTCAAGCGGCACATCAAAGAATACATAGACGCGCGCCGCGTAGTCGTCGCCGGCTTTTTTTGACGTATCGGCGGTGTGTACAACGCGATTGATTTTCCAGCGCCACGTTAAATGCGGCGTGACTTTCGGGTCGACGTCGAACGGCAACGCAACACTACCTGCTGAATCATGTGAGTCGACGCGAAGTACGGTAAGGCCACCATCGTCAACCAATGAAAATTTGTTGGTGTTTGTCTTTGGGATACGCAGAACGCGATAGGTGTCTGGTAATGTCGCGGTAGGTGCATTTGCCGAAAACGGCAATCCGCCGGGTGCGGTGGCAAGTGCCGCGCCGCCCGCAATCGCCAATCCCAAAATTACAAGGATGATGGCGCAGTTAATAGGCGTTTGTGGCCTCACGTAGGCAGTGAAAACAAAAGCGGCGGGTTAAGTGTTGCAAGGCGCGACAAGTCTTCTGGCCGATCAACGTCCCACAGGGTTTCGAGCTCAATGAAGACTAGCCCCGTGCGGTGTAACGCGTTACGTTGTTGCGCCAGAACGGTATCGGTTCCCCAATCAATTCCGTCAAACATGGCGGGGACGGTTCGCCGCGCGGCAATCAATACGTATCCGCCGTCGTCTGCGGGAATCAACACCACATCGTTCATGGCAAGTGATGCAGCTGCCGCGCGGATGTGTTTGCCAGTGACTGCCGGGCAATCTGCGCCCACAATGACAACTTGTTTGAACTCTGGCAGCAACGTTTCGAAGCTGCGCAACATACGTTCACCAAGACTGCCATCACCTTGATCGCTGAGGTCACAGTTGAATTCTTCTGCGCAGTCTTCGAAGAAAGCGTCATCAGCCGTTGGCGTGCAGCAAATCTCAACTGAAAACTTGGTCCGCGAAGCCGTCTCGACGGCGCGTTCCACCAACGCGGCGTGCAGCATTGCCGCGCCCTCCGATCCTAGCGCGGGGATCAATCGTGTCTTCACCTCGCCCGGGATCGGCGCTTTGGCAAAAATGACGACACAGGTTTCACTTGCCATCGTAGACCGCATGTAAATCAGCAGGCGCCGCACCGCGCCAGTATCCGAAACGCAGTTTCCACATCAGAAAAATAGTTCGCCACACCCCGTACTTTTCCCATCGGCGACCGGATGTGGTGATCTGTGCGGATAGGCAGGCTGGCGGTGCGAGTTTGCGTAGTCGCTTACAGATCTCTACATCTTCCATCAAAGGTTGGAGGGGAAAACCGCCAACACGATCAAACGCAGACCTCGTTACAAACAGCCCTTGATCGCCAGTGGAAATACCGGTGAGGCGTGAACGATGGTTCATGAACCAAGCGACGACGGGCAACATGGTGTGTGCCCCGCGTATTTTCACGTCGAACCGTCCCCACGTCTCACCTCGCGCAATCGCCTTGGCGATTAAATCATCGGCGTTGTTTGGCAAGATTGAGTCCGCATGTAAAAAGAGCAGTACATCGTTTTGTGCCAAGGCGGCGCCCGCGTTCATCTGTATTGCGCGCCCTTTGGTGCTGGCGACAAGGCGATCAACAAGCGGCGTTGCCCGCAGCACAGTCTGGTCACCACTGCCTCCGTCAACAACGATAACGTCAACACCGCTTGCGCGGAGCCGTTGCAACGGCTTCAATATTTGCTGGATATTCTCTGCCTCGTTGAAGGCTGGAATGATGATTGATAACGCCATGACCGTATTGTAGCCAACGACAACGGCAAAGTTGGCGCAGACGTGCTGCCGATAAATATCAAAAACCTAATAAGGACGGGCGATTTGGAGCAAAAAAGCCTGTAGATGCCCGCGGAATGGCGAGTTTTATTTTTTATCGTTCAACGACCAGTCGTAGTCCAAGTGGTTTATTGTCGCTTTCCCCTCGGCAATTTTGGATTGATCCGCTGGCGCGTTTGCAAGGAGGGTAGCGTACCGCGCGAAATACTGTTCGCGCGATTTAATGGCGGGTGTTTTGCCATCAAACCCGGTGTACCCGCGCTCCCAATCTTCAACGAACCATTTAAAAAGCATCGACGTTTCCAGCTTGCCGTTCGCAAAGCGGTTGCGCGAACGATCCGATAGGAAGCGCACGGCTTGCTCCTCGAGTTGTTTTTCAAGTTTGTCCGCCACGAATGCTTCTTCGCGCAGCGCCGGACAGCCGATCGATGCACAGTTAACCGCATAGTGAACACGGACTTCATTGTATGCGCCGGGTTTTCGTAGGATGTCGTGTTCGATCATGTCGAGCGAAACGTCGCCGCCGAATAACTTGATAAATTTCCGCTTCCAGCGGTTATCAAATACGCTGCCAATATCCTTGATCGATTTCACCGGATAGTTTTGAATGATCAAATCCAGTGTCGCCGCGTTGTACGCATTGACTAGAAATGCGAGACGTTGCGGCTTCATCCAAGTTTCAAATTCTGTCTCTTTGACGGCCGCCAAACTCTCCAAATAAGCCTTCAGCGCGGCGTGATCCTTGCGTAACTCAGCATATCTGACTTGTGATGCACGGCCGCCGTCCACAACAACAACGTGGTTCTTTAGCAGCGTCGTCAAGTTGGCATGCGAGTGGTCAAAGGACTTCGCCCAAGCCAAGGAACCTGCCGTAAAGGTAATAAGCAGCCCAAGTAATGTAATAAGTTTTTTCATCAGCGTCTCGAAGCAAGTGGTACGTTGCAACCTTCTAACAGCGTGAGTCGGAACGACCGCTGTGGCCTTACGTCATGGATTTAGCCGACAATTGTGGCGCGGTCGAAATCAGCACCGCGCTCCAAAAAATCCACCACGTTAACTTGTTTGGCGCTGCCATGGCCCTGATGGAAGATATCAATTCCTCGGCCGCGGCGCGCAGTGTCAGCGGGCACGATAAGAGTCTCGGGAACGCCGAGACTTTCCATTGCGGGAAGTCGAAACCCTTGTGTGTAAGTTGCGCCGCGCGCTTTGTTATCGGCGGACTTAACGGAGATGGCTTCGGGTTTGCCGGGCAAAAGCGATAAGGTCACGGTCATATGTCCCGGTGAATCCTCGACCAGGCTGCGGATCACGCTTAAATAAAACGTGCCATCCTTGCCGCGTCGTAGACCCACCAGCTTGCCTATCGCGACGCCGCGATTACTTTTTGCCGGTCGCAACACGCGCACCTGGTCACGGCTCTCGTCGACCATCGGCCAGGTCTCGGAGCCGTAATTGAATTCAGCATATCTAGCGCGGATAGTGGATTCGGAGACCCGACCAAACATGGCGATGTCGCTCATCTCTTGACGCGTCAATTCGCGTTGCACTCCCGGCTGTTCAAACAAATCGCCGGAAAGAAAGAAGTGTGTTTCCGTGATGCCAAAGACGACGATTGCATCGGCATCAGTGGGGGCGGTCGCGCTGGGTTGCACCAGATTGCCTTCGCACCACAGCTTGTGTAGATGCGACAACTTGGTGAACGCTTCAAGCGGCGACCAACCTTCTGGCAGATCCACTGCGGTCGCATCGGCGCCCTCGCTCAATTTTTTCGCCCGTCGACGCAGGGATTTTGAGAGTTCGGCTGTGTCAATAAAGCGGGTATGTTCCGCCGCGCTCAAATTTGCCGTAAAACTTGCGCCGGCGTTAGAGAGCAAATCAACGGCGAGTGATTGCCCCTGCGAGTTGGGTGACGCTTCACTGCCAACCGGGCGAATCACGACCTTGTGCGTGAAACGCATTAACACGGCGTCCACCAACTCGCTGTCCCACTGACTCAACTCGTATACGTTGGCAAGTTGTCGAAGCAGTACCGTGATGTACGCTTGTCCAATACTCGAATAGCTGTCGATGGTGCCAATCGAGTCCTTCACCTTGGTGTCAACCAGATGGCGTGACTCCGCCTCAATGAACTGTAAGTGTAGTCGCATCCACATCGCCGCATCGAAGCGCCGATAAAGCCAGCCCGATATCAGCATGCTTTGCCCAATGTAGCGAACGATACGCTGGATCAGTAGCGCGGCATGGGGCCCCAAAACGGCGCTGCCGGTCTGGGCGTCCTGATAACACCGACGGTAACCCGATTCCATTTCATTGAGCAGCGTATTGGAGGTAGTCCATGCTGCCATATCAGCATTTGCGAGTGGCAATGTTTTGCCGGTGGATCGCGATCGCTGTTCGCTAAGCAGAAAGCCGACCTTGTCGCGCAACAGTTCGAGGCACGTGAGTCGATCCATCGGGGTGAAGTCGGCGCTACGGTTCAGAATGCGCAACGCATCGAGCAACTTTTGTTGCGCCTGTGGCACATTCGTTAGCGGCAGGCCCTTGAGCCACTCTTTACACGAGCGGGCATCATAGAAAAACAGATAGCCTGATTTTGAAATGGGCGACGCAGCAGACGGAGAGACGGCCATGTTGGTATAACCTTCCTCTAGTGCGACGAATCAATCAGCGGATGGTGAACAGCGATACTGGACGGCTTTAACGGTTCGTCAAGAACTTCAACGAGCACTCAACGCGAAGCGAACTGCTTCTTTCCAATGAGTGCTTTCGACTAGTGTAGTGCCTGCAGCTTCGTCTGTGGCGGAAAACGTGTGTGCCCAGATCGGTTTTGGAAACGCGGCGTCGTCGCGAAAACGCGGGATGATGTGCCAGTGTAGGTGCGGCGTCATGTTGCCCAAGCTGGCAATGTTCATTTTGTCGGGATTTAGCGACGATCTGAGTGCCGTTTCGACGTGAAAGACGGCATCCATAAAACGGTTGCGATCATCGCGTGAAAGATCCGTGATCTCTTTGGTGTGGGCGTTCCAAATAACGCGGCAGAAGCCGCGATAGGCGGCCTCTGCTCCAGTGACGGCGACGACACGAAGCGTCGCGTCGCGGAACAACACTTCGCCGCCGTCGTCCTCGCAAAGTTCACATGACATGTTTGGGTTGCTTACTGAAGCGGTAGTGGCGACGTGTTGGCTGGCACGCTACCGACATTAGTTAAAACATTTGGCGCAGCACCGTTCGCGTTCATTAGCCATACCACTAGCGTGTCGTCTGGGCGCTTCCACACAATATCGAAAATACCATCTCCGTTAAAGTCTCCACTGGCCAGATAGGTCCAGGTCGGATCAGTGATCGACGTGAAGGACTGAATTGACTGCTCAAGCGACAAAGTTGAGCTGGTGCATGCGGCATTTTGGTCGTCAGGGTTACCGGTAAAAGCGGGCAGCGACAGTCCGGTGCCGTTCAAGCGTATTAGGCGCACTTCGCCGGAGGTTGCATTTCGGATGAGTACATCGCCGCGTCGATTGCCGGTAAAGTCGGCGAGCTTGAGCGCGGCAAAACCGGCTGGGATGGAACCTGCGGACAGATTGGCGCAGGTTCTAGCGCCTGTCGCCATCAATGCGCGCATGGCGTTTGCAGGGCTTATGTAGATCATGTCGGCTGCGCCATCGAGGTTAAGGTCGGCGGCGCCGAGCAGCGTCCACGTTAGCGGTGCGCCACCGCGTTTGCGAACCTGTGCGACGCCACTGCCGTTGGTAAACCAAATATAAGAAACACCTTGGTCGTCGATGTTTGGGCTCTGGCCACGGAAGCGCCAGACGAGATCGCCGAAGCCATCACCATCCAAGTCGCCGACGGCTTGCACATCCCAAGCCGGCTTGACATCGCGTAGCACCACGGGAGTAGTGCCAACAAAGTCCGGCCAGAATTGGGCAGTTCCCTGTCCGTTTGCATTCAATAGCGCGGGGTTGTCGCGCAACATCGGAAGATCAGATTTTCCATTGCCGGCAAAATCTAGCGCAGCAATCAAACGGAAATCGGGCCCGGGGTCGGCCATGCTGGTCCATTGGAAAATATTGTTGACCAATCGGCCAGCTTGCAATTGATTGCCGGTGGCAACACGGATGATGAGTGCGCTTCGGCCCTGTCCATCGATATCCACACCACCACGGCGCGCAAGAGAGGGCAGCGCCGGAGTGGTGTTGAAAGTCGCAGCGACCGACTTTGCTGCATCGGCGCTAATCTGGCAGGTGGTTGGTGTTGCCGATGTGCAGCCCGTCCAGCCAACGAAGAACGAACCACTACTGGACACCGCGGTAAGTGTGACCGTAGGTGAGCCCGTAAAGCTGGCCGTGCAGGTCACACCGCAATCGATTCCGGTTGGCGAGGAGGCCACGCTACCGGCGCCGGTGCCGCCACGTGTCACCACAAGTTGTGCCGTTGTTGCGGACCCAACCAGCGGCAAGACGAGCTTATCGAACCAGGCGGCGTCGCTGCCTTCGATTGTGTTGGCGTCTTTGAGGTATGACCAAGTTAACGTGTGTGCGCCTGCGGTGATTGGCACGCTGACGCCGCCCCACGGCACGTCGCCCGAGGCGCCGACCAAATTCGCGCCACTGCAATTGCTGCCGATGCTTTGCGCCACACCATCAATTAAAAATTGCAAACAGTCGAAGGTGGATTCGCTCGATACACGCCGGTCGAACGTCACGTTGCCGGCAACAAAGTTGCCGGTATACGCGATTTGTGCCTTAGCGTTGTCGCCAATCGGGGCGCTCTTCAGGCTGCAGGTGCCCTCGGAGGCGCTGTCGGTTGCGACCTGCCAGCCAGCCGTCGCCCCGGCCGGCACTGACCAACCGGTGGTCGGCATCATGCAGTTTGGCGGGAAGACGCCTTGCTCATTGTCGGTGATGGTGACCGTTGCGCTGCCAGTGCCGATGGTGGTGCCTTGCGGATTACTCAGCGTGACTGTAAACGTCTCAGAGGGCTCGGCAATCGTGTCATCAATAATGGGGACCGAGATGACGCGTGTCGAGCCGTCTCCCGCCGGCCAAGTCAGCGTGCCGGTAGTGGTGGTGAAGTCTGCGCCTGCGGTTGCAGTTCCGGCTTGTGTTGTGTAACCAACTGAAGCGGCGGCACCGATATTGCCAAAGCGTTGAACCGTGAGGTTTGCCGAGCCGGCGCCTTCAGAGACGGTGTAGGAAGTTGGCTGAAACGAGATCACACCATTTTCAGGAATGGCAGAAACTCTAAACATACCGCGTCCGTAGGTCACGGCGACTAGGGTGAAATTGTCATACCAAAACAGTTCACGGACCCGCACACTGTTCGGGCCGTCGTTAGTCGAAGTCCAGGTGACGCCACTATTCTCAGAGGTGTATACGCCGTTAGCTGCGCCAACGTAGAGCCAATCGCGCTGCGTCGGGTGGCGCTTCATGTCGTGAATGGTACCCGCCGGTAGCCCCGCCGAAATACTGCGCCAGCCAGTGCCGCCGTTGTCGGTCACCCATAAGCGATCTGCGGAAAAACCAGAATAGGAAACCCACACCCGGTTGGGGTTGTCGGGGTCGATGGTGATGCGATTAATCGCCGAGGAGGGCATGCCACTTGCCGCAACGTTGGTCCAGTCTGGCGTTGCCGCTAGGCCGTTGCTGGTTCTAAATATTTGTGTCGGCAGGCCTGTGGTATTGGACGCATTGTGTCCCACCCAGATCACATTAGAGTTGCCGTTTTGCACGGCGATTGCGTTGATATAACGGGTGCTGTTCGGGGTTGTGACCGGCGGCTTGATCGCACGCCAGACGGGCGCCGCGACCGTTCTTACGTCGTTACTCACCCATAACGAATTAGCTCCGACAAACATGCGATCGCGGGAATTTGGGTCAAGAATAAACGGCGAAATGAAGTTGGTTTGCTCGGTTGCGTTCGGCCCGCAGAATGTGATGTTGCTATCGTCTTTTTTGCCTTCGGTGATGCCATTACAAATGTGGCCGGAACCTGCACCGCCGTAGCGGCGGACGGATGCGTAAACATATTCGCCATAAGTCGTTGCGTCGTTGATTGGGTCGACTGCCGCAAAGCCGCCGTCGCCACCGCCAATGCGCGACCACGCGGTGCCGTTATCGAAACGTAGATCACCGTTGTCCTGTGTGCCGCCGATAATTTTGCCGCCCGCCGCAAGCGATCCCGCACCGCCATAAAACTGCGTGATACCCAATTCGTTGTTCAGGTTTTGCCAGGTTGATGTACCGTTGCTGCTTGCCGAAAAAATATTGGTTGAACGATACAAGCCACCGTCGTTGCCAATATAGACAACTGGACTAACACCAGAGAAGTTAGGCGGTGAGACGATCTGGTGATGGTCTGCGTGCGGCTGCGGCAGGCCGGGCCCAGCCGCTTGCCAAGTGCTGATGCGCGTGAAATTCGCGCCACCATCAACTGATCGGTATAAATCCAATCCGCCCACAACGATATTTGCGGCGTTGGTAGGGTCGACCCAAATGGTGTTGTCGTAATCGCCCTGCTGGCTCAAATGTTTTGGTGCGGATAGAAACGTCCAAGTTGCCCCAGCATCATCGGATTTGTAAACTTCTCCGCGCGACCCGGAGGTAAGATCGGTGTTGTCCACCGACGCATAAACCAAATCGGGTGTCGATTTTGCCCAAGCGAACTCAGAGCGCGCTGTACCGCCACGGCCCCGCGGTGCGTTGGTAAAGAACTTTGGCGCGTCAGTCCAGGTTTGCCCGGCGTCGTTTGATACATAGGCGAACCCGCCGTTTCCCGAGGCAATGACGCGGTCCGCGACGTTGGGATCAAATTGAACGTCGAGTGTAATGCCGGTCTTGACTCTCGTCCAGGTTTGTCCCGCGTTGGTCGATCGATAGACGCCGCCGCCGTTGCCCGCGAGCACGATATTGGGGCTAGTTGAGTGGATTGCGATGCGATTAGTGGTGACCCAATCCGCCCCGCTTGGGTTGATTGCCGTGTCGGTAGAGGTGGAAGGCAACAGGTTCCACGTCGATCCACTATCGGTACTCTTAAAAATACCTACACCAGCAAAACCGGCGAAACTTTCACCGGTGCCCGCATATACGATCTCCGGGTTGACTGGGTCGATTGCCATCGCGCCGATGGCGAGATTGCCGCTGAACTCGGCAACGGGACGGATGGTTTGCCCCGCGTTGGTGGTAAGCCATATGCCGCCGGTCGCCGCGCCGATAAAGAAGCGATTGCTGTTGCGCGGGTCAAACACGATGGCGCGAATGCGGCCGCCGACGTTGCCCGGACCCAAAAACGTCCAGTTGTTTTGGCGAATCCCCGCCGCCTTGGTCAGGCCGCTGGCATTTTCGATGCCCAGCGCCCGGCGTTTGGTATCGGCAAGTAGCTTCTGTGTGGAAGTCGGTTGGTTGCCGAAGTCGTCGGCATCCCAAGTGCGGATGTATTCCTTTGACGGCGCACGCAGGCTCTTGCGGTTTGGGTCCTTGAGCGTATTGCGATGCGCGAGCATGACGTTATTTCGCTCGTCCCACGACATCGCACACACGCCGGCGTTATCAGTTTTGCCGAACTTGCGAAGCGCGGAGAGCATCGGGTCATTGATGTCGAGCGCCTGCGCCACGGCGCGGTCATTACGTGTGTCTACCGACGCACATGCCTTCTGTGCCGCCATGGGGGTTGTGGGCCCCGCCGAAATCGAGCTGCTCTGATGCGCGCAGCCAGCGAGAAACAACATCGCGGCGGCGGATGCAAGTTTTAACGTAGACGTAGACGCTTGAGGAGAAGAAGCAATAAACATGTTCATTTCCGTGAGTGGAAAAGCGAGCGCCTATTTTATCCCTTGGTTAGCTGCCGTCCCGCACGTTTTTTGGCTTGCTCGTCTCTAATCGGCGACAAAACTTATAGAAGTACCCGCTCAATTCCGCGAACCACAGTCAGTTCCGCAAGGCGGAAATCAGAAACCTTCCTTCTCCCGACGAGCGGGGGAAGGATCGAGGATGGGGGAGGGCGGCTACGACAAAACTTACAGAAGTACCCGCTCAATTCCGCCGTGGTTGGCGCGGTCGACAAACTCGCGCATCCAGTTGGGCCCCAGCACGTGTTTGGCGATTTCAACAACGATGTAATCCGCCGTGGTGCCACTGTCGTTGTCATACCGCGACAAACCCTGCAAACACGACGGGCAAGAAGTGAGCACTTTCACCGGGCCACCAAAGCCATCGGCGCGCAGTTTGTCCGCGCCCTTACGCATTTCTTCTTCTTTGCGGAAGCGGACCTGTGTCGAAATGTCGGGGCGCGTCACGGCCAAGGTGCCCGATTCGCCACAACAGCGCGTGTTTTCGTCAACCTTGTTTTCGCCCATCAGTTGCCCCACTACCTTCATGGGCTGGTAGGTTTTCATTGGGCTGTGACAAGGGTCGTGGTACATGTACCGCACACCGGTGATGGTGTCGATTTTCATGCCCTTCTCAAGCAAGAATTCATGGATGTCGAGCAATCGGCAGCCGGGAAAGATTTTCTCAAACTCGTACTTTTGCAGCTGGTCCATGCAGGTGCCGCACGACACCACCACCGTCTTGATGTCCAGATAATTGAGGGTGGTGGCCAACCGGTGGAACAACACGCGATTGTCAGTGATGATTTCCTGCCCCTTGTCGGCGTTGCCCGACGCGGTTTGCGGATAACCGCAGCATAAGTAGCCGGGCGGCAACACGGTTTGAACGCCGACGTGATAGAGCATCGCTTGTGTTGCTAAGCCGACTTGACCAAATAGCCGCTCCGAGCCGCAGCCGGGAAAGTAGAACACCGCCTTGGTATCCACGGTGGTGCGCGCGGCATCGCGAATGATCGGCACGACTTTGTTGTCTTCGATATCCAACAGGGCACGCGCCGTTTTCTTCGGTAGACCACCCGGCATCGGTTTATTGATGAAATGGATAACCTGCGCTTTCAGGGTGGGCTTGCCCACGGTGGCGGGCGGACGTTTGGTCTGCGCCTGCGGCAGGAAGAATTTTTTGGCAATGCTGTGGGCCAGACGTTGCGCTTTGTAACCCCAATCAATCATCAAAGTTTTGGTAAGTTTGATGGTGGTCGGGTCGGTCGCATTTAGGTAGAACATTGATGCAGCGGTGCCCGGATTAAACTTACTCTTCCCTTCTTTGCGCAGCAAATTGCGCATGGCTACCGAAACGTCGCCAAAATCGATGTCGACCGGACAAGGGTTCTCGCATTTGTGACAAACCGTGCAGTGATCGGCTACATCCGAAAACTCGTCGAAGTGGCGCAGCGAGATGCCGCGTCGTGTTTGCTCTTCGTATAAAAATGCCTCAATCAACAGCGACGTGCCGAGGATTTTGTTACGCGGGCTGTAGAGCAGGTTCGCGCGTGGGACGTGTGTGGCGCACACCGGCTTGCACTTGCCACAGCGCAGACAGTCTTTGATTGAGTCTGCAATTGCCCCAATATCGGATTGCTCCATGATCAGGGATTCCGCACCAAGCAAACCAAACGACGGTGTGTAGGCGCGGGCAAGGTTGCCCCCCGGCATTAATTTGCCGGCATTAAACCGCCCGTGTGGATCAACCTGTGCTTTGTAGTTAAGGAAAGGTTTGACTTCATCATCGGTCAAAAACTCGAATTTGGTAATGCCGATGCCGTGTTCACCCGAGATCACGCCGTTGAGTTTGCGCGCAAACGCCATGATTCGTGCCACCGCGGCGTTCGCTTCTTGCAACATGCCGTAGTCGTCGGAATTCACCGGGATATTGGTGTGAACGTTTCCGTCCCCGGCGTGCATATGCAACGCCACGAACACACGAGAGTGCAGGACTTCCTGATGGATTGCGTCAAGCCGTTTAACGACACTCACAAACATACGACCGCTAAAAATGTCGACGAGCGGCGCGCGAATTTCGGTCTTCCACGATGCGCGAAGGCTGTAGTCCTGCAGCGCTTGAAAGATGGTCGTGATGTTGGCCACGCTCAGGTCGCTGTCATTGGTGTTGCCCAACGCAGAGCCCTTCATGGGCAAACGTGACATCGGCGCGTCTAAGTTGTCGAGGTAGAACTGCCAGCGTCCGCGCGTCTCTGCGAGCACCTGGTGGGCATCGTCTACCCGTGTGCCGACCATCTCGTCGTGGGCGATGTTTTCATCTTCAAGATCCAGCGGGAGCTTACCGACAACAAATTCGGACAATCGATCAATCAGGCGAATTTTATTTTTGAGTGACAATTCAATATTGATCCGCTCAATTTCCTCCGAATAGTCGCCGAGCCGGTCAAGCGGGATGACCACATCTTCGTTAATCTTGAACGCATTGGTGTGTTTTGCAATGGCGGCGGTGCGTGCGCGATCCAGCCAGAATTTTTTTCGCGCATCCGCGTTGACCGCAATAAAACCCTCACCATGCCGCGCGTTGGCAAGGCGCACCACCTGGCTCGCCGCTTCCATGACGGCGTTTTCGTCGTCGGAGACGATGTCGCCAATCAGCACCATCTTCGGCCGCTGATTGCGACGAGATTTGGTGGCGTAACCCACCGCCTTTAGATATCGCTCATCCAAATGCTCTAGCCCGGCAAGTACTGCGTGCGGATGTCCGTCGATGAAGTTTTTAATTTCGACGATAGAAGGCACCGCCTCCTTGACCTGACCAAAAAACTCCAGACACACCGTGCGAATGTGTTTTGGCATGCGGTGCAAAATGAAACGACCGGAGGTAATGATGCCGTCGCAGCCTTCTTTTTGAATCCCCGGTAGCCCGGACAAAAATTTGTCGGTGACATCTTTACCGAGGCCGGTTTTGCGAAACGATGGCCCGGGAATGACAAGCGTCTTTTGTTCTTTAATGGTTTTGCCGGACTCATCAAACGTAGTGACGCGGAATTTTGCGACCGGAATATCGTGGATCTTGCCCAAATTGTGATCGAGCCGTTCCACTTCCATCCATAGTCCATCCGGCGTGACCATTCGCCACGACGCAAGATTGTCCAGCGCCGTGCCCCACAACACCGCTTTTTTGCCGCCCGCATTCATGGCGATATTGCCGCCGATACACGATGCATCAGCCGAAGTCGGGTCACACGCCCACACCAAACCTGCCGCCTCAGCGGCTTCCATCGCACGTTTGGTGACCACACCCGCTTCACAGCGAATGGTGTTTACCGCCCCGGCGACACCCGGTAACGCGATGCGCTCAACAACGCCAAGCGCATCCAGCTTTTCGGTGTTGATGACCGCCGAAGTCTTGGACAGCGGAATTGCACCACCGGTATAACCGGTGCCGCCACCGCGCGGAATGATGGTGAGTTTGAGTTCAATTAAGGCGCGCACAATTGGCGCAACCTCTTCCTCAGAGTCGGGGTACACAACAACGAACGGATACTCCACTCGCCAGTCGGTGGCGTCGGTTACGTGGGAAACGCGGGCGAGTCCGTCGAAGGCGATGTTGTCGCGACGCGTAACCTTGGCGAGTCGCCGTTCCACTTTCTTGCGCAAATCCCATGTTTCGCGGAATTCACTTTCGAACCGATCCACCGCCGTGTAAGCGAGCGAGAGCAAACCCGCCACCTTGCTGGATTTGATTTCACCTTCATCGTCAATGCTGCCATCTCGATTGCCCTGATCGGCCTGGCGGCGCTTTTCGATTTCGCGTAGGCGGTGGCGCATCGCCTCGATCAGCATCGCGCGTCGCTTCGGATTGTCGAGCAGGTCGTCTTGCAAGTAGGGGTTGCGTTCCACCACCCAGATGTCGCCCAGCACCTCGTACAGCATGCGTGCGCTACGTCCGGTCCTACGCTGGTCGCGAAGTTCATTCAGAGTGTTCCAAGCGTCTTCGCCAAGCAGGCGTATGACGATTTCGCGGTCTGAAAACGAAGTGTAGTTGTACGGGATCTCGCGCAGTCGGGGCGCGTTCTGTGCTGGCACGGCGCCATCATTGGATGCGGTCAAAAGGTGCGAGGTTGGAGCGCGCGGCACGACAAGTTCAGCGGGTGAGGACATTGCGACAATTACCTTGATTGATGCGATATTGCATTTGTAGGTTGAGTTTACCGCAGCGCAACATGACTGTATGGGGTACGGATTGAGATGTCCTGCGTGCTAACATTTCCGCCTCAAATTTAACAAAATATTCGGAAACGCCGATGAACGTAGATGAACACAGGCGCACGCAGAAACACGCAGACACATGTAGACACCCGCGGGATTTGCAGGCGCTATCGCGGTCGTCCAGACGGTGGTTGCCTGAGATAATTAAAATGAAAAGTTGCCTATTGGCGGGGTGTTTAAGGCAAAAATGCCTGAAAAACCCCGCCAACAGGCAACTTTGCTTAACTAAGTTTTAATCTGCGTTCATCTGTGTCCATCTGCATTTACCTGCGTTTACCTGCATCCATCTGCGGTTCCCTAATTTTCCTCCCTCTTCTCCCCGCAAATGATTACCACCGCCAATCCTACGATGCGTATTGCCTCCCGTGAAAGCCCGCTTGCCATGGTGCAAAGCGAATGGGCCGCTGCTCAGATTCGCGAGTTTCATCCGGGGCTCAATGTTTCGATCATCGGCATGACCACGCGGGGTGACCAAATTCTGGATAAGCCGCTTGCGCAAATTGGCGGCAAAGGACTCTTTATCAAGGAGCTGGAAGTGGCGATCGAAGAAGGGCGCGCCGACATCGCGGTCCATTCGATGAAAGATGTGCCGATGGTACTGCCGCCCGGTTTTGCGTTGATGACCGTCGGGCTGCGCGAAGACATTCGTGATGCGTTTGTCTCGAACAAGTACTACAGCCTAGATGAACTGCCAACCGGTGCGGTGGTCGGTACGTCGAGCCTGCGTCGCGAGAGTCAGATTCGCCATTTTTATCCGGGACTTAAAATCGCGCCGCTACGCGGCAACGTCAATACGCGTTTGCGCAAGTTGGATGATGGTGAATTTGACGCGGTTATTCTTGCCGCTGCGGGTTTGAACCGGCTCGGTTTCGGCGCGCGCATTCGCAATAGACTCGATACCAGCCGATTTATCCCCGCCGTGGCGCAGGGCGCATTGGGGATCGAATACGCGACTGATCGGCCGGATGTGCCAACGCTGTTGGCGCCATTTATGCACGCAAGCACCACCGCGATGGTCGATGCGGAGCGCGCGTTTGGTCGTCGATTATCGGCAAGCTGTGATGTGCCGTTAGGCGCGACGGCGAGTGTTGACGGCCCGCGGTTATCGATTTCCGGGTTTGTCGCCACGCCGGATGGCAGTCGGCGCATCGCTGGCGTTGAAACCGGCGCGATGGACGACGCCAAGGCAATCGGTACCGCGTTAGCGGAACGACTGCTCGCCGACGGCGCCGAAAGCATATTGGCAAGTTTGCTTGCGCTTGCCGGCCGCTCGCTCGCGCCGCCAAGTCATCGCGACTAGCGGCGACTAGCAGCGATTAACAGCGATTAGCACTCGAATCACGGCGCGATGTCGCTCAACCAATTGGTGGTCATTGTTACCCGCCCGCGTGAAAGCGCGGAGGCGACCGTGAACGCCTTAAACGCGGCCGGGGCGAAAGCCGTGGCGCTGCCGCTGCTCGAAATTACCGGTATCGAAGCCGCGACGCTTCCCCTCACTGCGCCGCCGGACGCCATCATTTTTGTGAGCAGCAACGCCGCGCAGTTTGGTGTTCCGGCGTTGTCTCGGCAACGCATGATTGCGAACGCCGATGCCGCACAGCTCATTTATGCGGTGGGGCAGGCGACGGCCAACCGTCTCGCCGCGCTTGGACTCGCGCGTGTTATGACACCGGCCGGCGGCGAGGACAGTGAAGCGCTGCTGGCGGAGCCCTTCTTCGTCTCGCCGCAAGGTCGGGTGATTCTGATCGTGAAGGGGGATAGCAAAAGCGGCGGGCGGCAATTGCTAGAGGACACGCTTAAACAACGCGGCGCGACCGTTCACAATTTGATTTGTTACCAGCGCGAGCTTACGGCACTCACGGGAGCAGACCGAAAACGCCTCGCCGATGGTGTGCAGGGCGGGGCAACGGTGCTGGTGGGTAGTGTCGAGACACTGCAAAGTCTGGCCAACAACCTGACACTGGAAGGGTTGTCGTTGGCCAACGTCACCCACCTACTCGTGCCACATCAGCGAGTGGCAGAGGCCGCCATCGCCGCCGGTGCATTACACATACACACCTCGGTGGTGTCGCTTGAAGACAACAAACTTGTGCAAACCCTGTCCAATCCACAAGCTTTAAGTTGCATCGACCCCGCGCATACGGTTGAATAGCAAGATGGACAACGAATTCGAAAACCCGCCTGCGGCTGCAGCGCTCACGCCATCGAAGGCGGCGACCTCCCCGGTCGCGCTTTATGGTGGCATTGCGGTGGCTATTTTGGCGCTGTTGCTGGCTGTAGGTGGCTGGTTATCGAGTGTTAACGGCAGAGCGGAGTTAACGCAGTCGCTCGGCGGCAGGATTGCGGAGATCGACAGGAGTGCTAAGGATGTGGCGAGCCGCAACGAGGCGTTGCTACGCGATTTGCGCGACGCGCAGAATCGGGTTGCACAACTCGAAGGCAAACTCGCCGAGTTGCAGAATCAACGCGTTGCCATTGAGGAAATGACACGCGATTTGGCGCGTGCGCCAGAGGACTGGTTGTTGGCTGAAATCGAGCAAACCCTCAATATCGCCAGCCGCGAACTGATACTTGCGGGCAATGTTCGCGCCGCGATTGTGGCGCTGCAAACGGCGGACCAGCGTTTGTCGCGTGCAGAAAAAGTTCAGGCGGCACCGCTGCGCCGTGCCATTACGCAAGACCTCGAGCGTCTCAAAGCCATCCCCGCGATCGATACACAGGGCATCGCACTGAAGTTAGACAACCTCTCCGCATTGGCATCCACGTTGCCGCTGGCGGTGCCCACCAGCATGAAAGACCTCGACGGACTGCGACCAAGCGGGCTGGCGGAGTCGAAGGCGGACTTGCCGTGGTGGCGTCAAATGTGGCGCGACTTTGCGCATGAAATGAGTGATCTGATCCGTATTCGCGAACTCGAGCCGAATGAGGCGGCATTGATTACGCCGCAGCAGGCCATCTTTGTGCGGGAAAATTTGAAGCTGCGCCTGTTGTCTGCGCGCACATCGTTGCTGGCGCGTGATGAAGTCAATTTCAAAGAAGATCTGAAGACGGCGCGGGAGTTGGTCGCCAAATACTTTGACCAAAAAGCGAAGGTAAACCAGAACGCGATTGCGAGTTTGAGACTGCTTGCCGACAACGCCGTGTCGATTGCGGCACCAGACATTGTGCAGAGCCTAAATGCTGTGCGTGCCGCAAGAGCGGCGCGTGAGCGACCGGGCCGCTAGTGGCGCTGGCAAGATGAGGCGCTGGCAAGATGATCAATAAACCGATCCGATGGACGATTTGGTTGTTTGCGATGGCCGCACTTGCCGTGTCGCTCGCCTTGGCCGGTCGTTATGGCGCCGGTTACACGGTGTTTGTCATCCCGCCTTGGCGGGTCGAAATGTCGATGATGATGTTTTCGCTCCTCGTCATCGGTTTGGGCGTGTTGTCCTATTTTGTGGTGAGGCTATCGATTGCCGCCGCTGCGTTGCCGCAACGGCTGCGCGCGCGGCAACGTGAGCGCGAAAAAGATCGTCTGCTGGCGGATTTACATAACAGCCTAAGCGCATTGTTTAGCGGTCGCTTTGACGACGCCGAAAAATTGGCGAAACGTGCGATGTCGGCCAAAGATGCCGTCAACGACGGCGGCGATGATCTGCGGCACCTCGCGGCTGCATTGGCTGCGTGGGCGGCGCATGAAGGGGGAAATTTGCCTGCCGCGCTGCCGTATCTGGCCAGTATTCAGTCACCCCGCGCGGCGAACATGCGCGATGCGTCAAAAGCCTACATGCTGTTGGCAGAGGGGCGCGCTGCCGAGGCGCTGCCGATTTTGCAAGCACTTGCGGAGAAGGACGCAACGAACATTGGTGTCCTCAAAATGAAAGTCGAGGCCGAAATTGCCGCGCGTGCGTGGAGCGATGTATTACAAACATTAGGACCACTCAAACGAACTGGTCTCATGCCGACCGCTGCTGCTGAACAGATTCGACTGAACGCGGAAGTTGAATTAATGAGATCGCGGCCTGCCCAGCGAGAGGGCTTGATGGACGCTTGGCGCAAGCTAGACACGGCCACGCGCTACCAACCGCTGCTCGTCGATACCCTCGCCGAACGATTGATCTCGCTTGGGCTTGGTGATGATGCAGCGGCAGTGTTGGAAGAAACCATCGCGCGCCGTATCGATGATGAGTGGGACGCAAACTTGGTATTGCGCTACGCCGACGCAAAATCGGAATCGACGCTGGCGCAAATTGAGCGTGCGGAGACTTGGTTGAAGCAGCATCCGCGAGACGCTTCACTGTTGGCCACGCTCGGCAAACTTTGTATGCGTCAGGCGCTTTGGGGTAAGGCACAGAGCTACCTTGAAGCCAGTATTGCGTTATCGCCCTCACTCGATGCACATATGACCCTGGCGCGGCTTATGGAGCAGGTCGGAAAGCCGCAGGAGGCGATGCGTCATATCAAGCGTAGTGCGGAGCTGGCGAAATTGGGCCAACGCAATCCAGCCGAGCGCGCGGCTTAGGTGCGGCTTAGGTGCGGCGCTGGGGTGGCCGGGGGTGACAAAAGGTGACAAACGGTGGCTGAGAGGTTGGCGGAGTCGGGTCTGAGCACAACGACGTCGGCGCGAGGTCGGGCACTGGCACGTTACGAGATTCTGGCAACGCCGCCTGAGGCGGTATTTGACGATGTCGCACGCCGCGCGGCTGAAGTCCTAAAAGGCGCATACGGCGCGATTTCGTTTTTTGACGATGCCGCTGACGATGCTGGCGAATGGTTTAAGTCTGCTGTCGGGCTTCCCGGTAAGCGGTTTATACGAGCCGAGTCGTTTTTTTTACCCTTCGCCGCTGGCGCCTTAGGCGCTGATGGCGGGAGTATGGAGGCGCGCTCGTCAGCGCGCTATTGCATCATTAACGACACCCTATCAGACAAGCGCACCCGCGATCACGCGTGGGTCGCCAATGCGCCGCATATTTGTTTTTACGCAGGTGTTTTAATTCTTTCGCGAGAGCGCATGCCAATCGGTGTGCTCGCGGTATTTGATATGTTTGGCCGGGAAATTAAGGCAATTGACCTTGAGGTGCTGGTCAACCTTGCCGACTTAATCACCGCACGCCTCGAAGCGCGTGCGGAAGTGCGTCGTGAGCGGCGTGAACGTCAAAGGCCCGATAGCGGAAGTTATCCAACTGGGCTGACGAAGCCGCAGATGGAGCCGCAGATCGCCGCAGCGGATGAACACGTCACCAACCTGGCGCGTGAATTTGCGCAGCTTGAAGAACTGTTAGAGGCCGAGATTGCAACTCGCCAATCGACCGAGGTTCAGTTGCGTGAGGAAAAGGAATTTTCTGACGCCGTGATCGCCAGCCTGCCTGGTGCCTTTTTCATGTTTGATAAACACGGAAAAATGGTGCGTTGGAACCAGAGTTTTCGCCAACATACTGGTTATGCAGAAGACGAAATCGGTGCATTGCGCGCCGTCGAATTTATCGCGCACCACGATCGTGCTCTGGTCGCGGATGCGATTCGCCGGATCCTAGAGCGCGCCGAAGAAATGACGTTGGAAGTTGATTTGATTACGCGCGACGGGGGAGACGCGCCGTATGTGCTGACCGGGCGGCGCTTGGAAATTGGTGGCGAACGTTATTGCATCGGCGTTGGCCGCGACATTAGTGAACGGCGGCGTACGGAGGGCGAAATTCGTGATGCCAAAGAGCGACTCGATTTGGCGCTGGAAGGCTCTAGCCTCGCGCTGTGGGATTGGGACGTCTCGACGAACGAGGTATTTTTTAGCGACGGCTGGGCGGAAATGCTCGGTATCACTCCGGATGGCACGGGGGGTGCAATTTTGCGTGGCGAGCAAGTTGTTGGCCTCAATCATGTTGAAGATCAACCACGATTTGAAGCGGCGATGTCGAATGCATTGCGCGGCACTAGTGATGAGTTTACTTGCGACTATCGGGTGCCAGACATCGACGGCAACTGGATCTGGCTACATTCGTCCGGCAAAGTGACCGAACGCGATGCGAGCGGTCGCGTCCGTCGGATGACCGGCACCATCGCCAACATTACCGCGCGCAAAGCCGCTGAGGAGCGCGTGGAATTTCTGGCGACCCGCGACCCGCTCACGGGCCTGCCAAACCGCATGCTGCTCAACGACCGGCTTGCGCTAGGATTGGCCAACGCGGCACGCAAAAAAACGCGGCTTGCATTTATGTTCATCGATTTAGATCGGTTCAAGACGATTAACGATTCACTGGGGCACGACGTCGGTGACGAGCTGCTTAAACGTGTCGCCTCGCGTTTGTCGGCGTGTGTGCGCGCCAGTGACACCGTCGCTAGGTTAGGCGGTGATGAATTCGCCATCATTTTGGAGAACCTTCCACCCGATGGGCAGGAAGTGCAAAGCATTGCCGAGAAGATGATTTCGTCCCTCGCCGCCCCGATTCAAGTGGGAGAGCATCAGCTCAATACATCGTGTTCGCTGGGCATTGCGGTCTTTCCAGACGACGGTGGCGACGCGCAAACCATCATGAAACACGCTGACGTGGCGATGTATGACGCCAAGGCCAAGGGCCGTAATAATTACCAGTTTTTCTCGCAGGCAATGAATGCGAAAGCCCAAGAGCGGCTGGCGGTGGAGAATCTGCTGCGCTTAGCGCAACGTAAAAATGAACTGCTTTTGTATTACCAGCCGCGCGTGGGTTTTAAGACCGGTGAAGTGACCGGCGTCGAAGCATTATTAAGGTGGAATCATCCACAGCTTGGCTTGGTCGCACCGCATCATTTTTTGAGCGTGGCGGAAGACTCCGGGCTGATTGTGCCGATTGGTGAGTGGGTATTCGAAGAAGCGTTCCGGCAGGTAGCGGAGTGGCAACAGAAATCCGAACGCAGTTTGGCGGTAGCGGTGAATTTATCGGGTGCGCAACTAGTTGACGCCAAACGTCTGATGGCCGCCATTGAAGGAGCGCTTAAAAAATCGGGGCTCGACCCGCACGATGTGGAGCTCGAACTCACCGAGAGTATGTTGCTGAAGAATAGCGATGAAGCCGCAGCAGTGCTGCAAAGACTTGGTGAATTGGGCGTCGGTATCGCGGTGGATAATTTTGGTACCGGGGTGTCGTCGCTTTCGTATCTTCGACAGCTGCCGATTGATTCGATCAAGGTAGATTCGAGTTTCGTGCGGGACATCGGCACCGACCCCAACGACGAAGCCATCATCCGCGCCATCATCGCCATGACGCATTCGTTAAAGCTCAATGTCGTCGCAGAAGGGGTTGAGCGCGAAGAGCAATATCGCGTGCTGCGTGATTTGGAATGCGACGAATATCAAGGGTTCTATTTTTCCAAGCCACTGCCGCCGGAGGAGTTTGAGGCGGCGTTTTTGTAGTGGCGGACGGCTGGGCGTCATTAGCGTCAACTGGCTGGTTTTAGGGATCGTAGCGTGGGCAAAGGGCAGCGTGCCCAGCGCCTTCCACTTTCAACCGCTTGCAAAATTCACGCTTGATAAATTGTAATCGGTCGATTACAATTGTGCATGTTTACCGTTAGGCGGACTAAAGAATTTGACGCTTGGTTTTCAAGTCTTCGCGATGGCGTGACGCGTGCACGATTAACCGCGTGTTTGAGAAAACGCCCAGTTGGGTAATCTGGGGGACGTAAAGCCGGTTGAGTCGGGCGTGTATGAAATGAGAGAAGACTTTGGTCCGGGTTGGCGCATGTATTACATTAAGCGCGGCCGGTTATTGATTGTGATGCTAGGCGGTGGCGATAAGTCCAGCCAAGCTAAGGATATCGCTAGAGCCGTCAAGCTTGCGGCGCAAATCGAGGATTAACGATGACTAAGAAAATTCGACCTACAGACTTACCCGTATTCGATGCGGCGGAGTACCTCGACAGCGAAGAGGCGGTCGCGGCGTATTTGACTGCAATGATAGAAGAAGGTGATCCCGCAATGCTGGCCGCAGCGTTGGGAGACATTGCGCGTGCGCGAGGTATGAGTGAAATCGCCAAGGCGTCAGGCCTCACTCGCGAAGCGCTCTATAAGGCGCTACGTCCGAACGCGCAGCCGCGTTTCGATACCGTCAGCCGCGTTTGTGCGGCACTAGGTGTTCGACTGGTCGCACAGGCGGTTCCTCATTGAACAAAGCCAAAACGGCCAATTGCGGTGGTTCCCCATCGCCGTCCAGTTCAGTGGTTGTTGTCTGGCGTGACGTAAAACTTGATTCTGTTATAAGGCCGCATAACTACAACGGCTTTGTGCAAATATATGATTCAATGTGTTTTTCCGTTTCTTCGACACAAGTTGTGCGTCAATCCGAAATGTTGTGGAGACTCGGGTTGTCGCCATAAATTAAGTTATGCCACCAAACATGACAGCATGGAGGAATCAACATGTGTAACGATGCCGACGATCCGAATATGCCTTTGAGTTCTCGATACCGAGAAAAGACTTCGCCAGTTTGGGACATGAGTCAGGAGCGGGTATTCATTGAACAGCTCCTCAACCATCGCTTTAACTTTTTCTTGATCTTGTTCTCTGTGACTATTGCGGGTGCCGTAAATGTCAAGAGCCAAGGAGCACTCGTTGCAATACTTGCTGTTAGCCTTTTAATCGAATTCCTGTTGATGCTTGTCCTTGCGCGCTCGCAGCACAAACTTGACTTGATTCTCCTTCAATTTGAGTCAGATAGCTTTCACCCCGTCACGGTCATTAATCGGTTGGCAAAGGGTGACAGTAAGACTAAGAGTCGCAGACATATTGTTGGGTTATTGATTCCACGGTTATGCTGCGTTCTGCTTCTTGTGGGGTTTTTGGCAGCGGCAACAAACCAATGGACGGTAACCGACGCATTCTCGTCGGGCCAAACAATTCCAAAGCAATCACCTTCACCATGAATGTGGCATAACTTTTCATTGGTACGGACGCCTGTCGGCGCCGCACAATTCAGACGTTAGAACTTATGACACCGGAACGTCTTGCCGCAGCTGAGAAATTCAGTATTGATCTCAATAGGCTTGCCAACGGTGTCGAAGTCGTCGCCAGCAACCGGAATCGAGCTGCTGGAGCTTCGTTCTCGATTGCAATGGATCATCACCATGCGATTTTCTTCCTGTTGAAGCACACTTTTCACTCATCCAGCTTAGCTCTATCGCGGTGCCTGTTCGAAGCCTACCTACGCGGCCTTTGGCTAAAGCACTGTGCAACGGAAGGCCAAGTAGAAGACTTTATCAAGGGCGGCGAACCGCCGAAAACGATGGTTGCAGAAATTGAAGCTACACCCGCATTTGCCGAGGGGGCTCTATCCCGTATCAAGAAGACGCACTGGAGTGCCATGTGCGCCTTCACTCACACAGGGGGTCTCCATCTTCAACGATGGCAAACCCCAGATGCCGTTGAGCCTAATTTTGACGTTGGTGAGCTTGAAGAATGCCTGAACATGGCAGAACTTTTTGGAGCCATGTCTACACTCGAACTTGTTCAAATGAGCAAGGCGGAAAATAATGGATCGAGCGTCCTAGAACTTGTAAAGACACGGTGGCCGTAGTGAGTTCTAACCTGACGGTGCAGCGGACGCGCGATAGCGTCACAGAAATTCAAGCGCACTGTGCTACGCGCTGCTCGCTTCCACGTTAAACCGCCGCTTTCGGGAAATTTGTATGACGGCTTTGGGTGGCGGATTCAACCGGTCGATGCAAAGCGGTCATTTGATTCCCGGTTTTGAAAATCGGTA
>JACMOJ010000138.1 GCA_014378085.1 Burkholderiales bacterium
ATCTTGCGCCACTGCCGATACACGGTCGTCATAAAATCCTCCATCGCCGAACGCACCTAGCCGGCCTCGCGCTTGGTGTGCGAAAAAAGCTTTACGGTCGCGATGTTGGTGTAGGCATCGGTTACTCGCCCGGTCATCAGCGAGCGCGCGTCGGCTTGTTGTTGCGCGACCTTGGCGAGGCGCGGAACAAAATATTTGACCGCGATGGCGTAAATTATCAGCCAGCCGAAGAACGGCACCATCACCCAAAGATCAAAACTGCCGACGATCAGGATAAGAGTCGCGATATAAATCGCGACAAAGACCAAAATGTCGGCAACGATCATCCACACATCCCGCGCGGCCAGCGCGGTTTGCATGACCTTGGTGGCGACGCGGCCGGCGAATTCATCCTGATAAAAACTGTAACTTTGGGAGAGCATCAATCGATGAAACTTCCAGCGCAGCAACATCGGAAAATTGCCCGCCATCGCCTGGTGTTTCAGCAACGCTTGCAATGCCACCACGAGCGGGCTCGCAACGAGTATCGCCGCGAGCAATGCCAGATTGCCGCGTTGGCTGGTCCAAAGATCTGCGGGTTCGGTTTTGCCTAGCCAATCAACCACCTGCCCCAACATGCTGAACAGGAAAGCCTCGAACACACCAATCGCAGCGGTACAAAATGTCATGAACAACAAATAGGGGCGCAAACCCGCCGACGCCGTCCACATAAACGCGAGGAACGTTTTCGGCGTTGGCTCAGGCGGGGCTTCAGGATAAGGATTAACGAGTTTTTCGAAGTACGAGAACACGAGAAGCTTCCGATTATTTTGAAACGCTATTATTCGTCATTCCGTGGGTTACCGACTGAGCCACGCATACCAGTACCAGGTCCGGCGAGCGAACGAACATGTCAGAAAACGTTCCTGGAAAATATACAGCGGAAGGCCACATTTTGAGACCTCTCTTCAACTCACGGATTGGCAACTCATTGTCAGGGAACGACGCTCGCAACCGCCTTGTCACCGGCCGCGCGCTTTTTCGTCAGCCCTGTCACCCACGACATCGTCCACCGCGACCCAAAAGCAAACCGGATTGAGCTTACTCGCGTCGGCAAACTTTGATGCGGGTGCGGTCGCCTACTTACTGCCCACCGTCCTCACCGCAATTGGCACATTGCACAACTCAATGTGTCCCGCCGGAACTTTGTACCATGCACCGTCGCGATTGCGCAGCACTTCGACCAGCGAAGTAAACAACTTGGTGTCGGTGCGGATCACTTCCAGATTGGTGCGCTCTGCTGCAGGAACATCGGCTGCGACGCGAATTGATTTGATCGGCATCCGCTGCTCTGCATTCTCGTAAAAACCCAGCGCCTTGTTGCCGCGCGGCAACACCGAGAGCAAGGGCATGCCTTGTACGACACGACCCACCAGCGTGATATTGCGATCAAGCTGGCGCGGCGCATGGCTGGTGATTGCGTATAGTTGGGCACCGCTGCCGCTGTTGTTTTCGTTGCCCCGTGCCGCGCCGACCATGCCGTAGCAGTGGGTAAGCCACGTCTGCCTGGTCTTCGGATTGCGGCCCACTGGAAAGCCATTTGAAAAGCCCACCTGCGGCGCATACCCGTCGATGTCGGGCAGGCGTGTGAAGTCGAGTTTGTTATCCATCGGGCGCGTGTATTCTGGCGGAAGACTTGCCTTGCCCTGCTTCATCGCGCGCGCTTTGCCGGGCTCCGTATTTTCCGCCTCTGGGTCACCCCACTGCACGACATAGTTGTCTTGCGAGCGCAGGAAGGCAAGCCCGTCGAAATAGCCCTCACGGACCAATGTCCGGATGTTGACCGCATGGCCGGGCGCGTACGCAATATTGAGTTCGATTACCACGCGGCCCGTCGGCAAGTCCATATAGAGCGTGCTCTCCGGATCGAGCGGTCGCCAGTCCGTGGCCGCTGCGGTTGCGAGTAATTCGGCGTAAGTCGGCTTTGCTTTGGCTAC
>JACMOJ010000139.1 GCA_014378085.1 Burkholderiales bacterium
CGCGACGAACGGTAACTTCGTGTTGGGTGGAAAGAAGTTTCAAGCGCAGATTGCCAAGGCGCTGGGTAGGCGGGTGACACGCGGCGTAGCGGGGCGACCAGCGGAGAAAGTGAAAGAGAAAGACCAACGCCAAGGCAGGTTGCTGTGAATAAACGTGGTCTGTCCCCTATTATTCCAGGTACTACGCGCAACAACTACGGACAAAACGTTTTGGATTTGTTGTTCAACTGCTTTAATTGAGTTACCACTAGGACGCACAAATGCATCTCATTAGTCTAGGCAAGTACTTGGTAGCACTTGGCGCCATGTCGGCCGCGGTGGGTTGTGCCGCGTTGCCTGCACCCGAAGCAGGTGCGAGAGAGAGCTCGGTTGCAGATTTTGTGCGGAAGTTCGCATCGAGCGAAGAGACGCCACGACATCGCGCAGCATTTTTCGATCTAAACGATGACGGTATTGATGAAGCAATTGTTTACCTTACAGATCGGGATTGGTGCGGTTCTGGCGGCTGTACGCTGTTGGTCTTGAGAAAACTTCTCTCGTCTTGGCAGCTCGTGTCGAAGACAACTGTGGTAAACACACCTATTCGCGCGCTAAACGAAAAGGCCCACGGGTGGCGCACTCTTGCCGTGACGGTGCGGGGAGGCGGCGTTGGACGGCCTCACGAAGCCGCGCTCCGATTTGATGGTCACTCGTATCCAACGAATCCGAGTGAGCCGATTCAGCTACCCAAGGCACACCCTCAAAGTGGCAAAGTGTTGATTCCTGAATAGAATGAAAGGGTGACTACTCGAACCTTTGTTGCATTCTTCGCAAGAGGGAAATTCGAACCCAACCACCCGCTGCTTAGGCTCAAATAGCGCTCTGGGCGGACTATGTTCAATAGTAGTAGCGGTGCGCCGCCCGCCACAAAAAGCGCAAATTGGATGATTTCTAAGAAACACCGATGCCTTTCGCTTTGCCTTCCCCAAGGTCCCCGCCTTCGGCTATTGATCCAGCTCGCTCTCTTGCTCTGCGCGTTGCAAATTGAGTTTTAGCAAGCAAATAATAGGGAATAATAGGGGACAGACCACGTTTATTTGCTGCTATCCTGTTGTTTCCCCGACATTTGGATCGCCCCATGCCCCGCCGCGCCCGCCTCGCTCTTCCCGGCATCCCTTGGCACATCATCCAGCGCGGCAACAATCGTGCCGTCTGCTTTCATGGCGAAGACGACTACCAGTTCTAATAATTGGGGACAGACCGCGATTATTTGCTGCTACCTTGTTGTTTCCCTGACTTCTGGATGAACAATTGAAGGTTCCAGGCTCGCATTAATTTCTGTTGGTACGCGAGAAAATTTCACGGCGGAATCAAATCTGCGGCTGGTAAAAACGCCCCGGCGGGGCGCTTTGGATTGGAGCGGGTGAAGGGAATCGTACCCTCGTATGCAGCTTGGGAAGCTGCCGTTCTACCATTGAACTACACCCGCGTTTCGAACACGTGCAGCACTTGTCGATAAAACGATTCTAGCCATTTCTTGGTTGAGATGGCGAATTGGCCGAAGCAGTCAATATCAGACGTGACGCCGGAATATCGCCTGATACGCGCCGCTCGACAGGAAAACACCAATCGTCACGGCGGCGATGCCGAAGTAGTCACCAGGTGCAGGCACCTCGCCCAACAACGGGATGGCAGCCAACATCGCAAGCACTGGCACCAGTGATGCAAAACTTGCACCAAGCGATGCACCTAAAATGCTGACGGCCTTTGCGTAGGCAAATAGTGAAATGATGGAGACAAACACGCCCTGATAGATGGTCTGCACGGCGATGACGCTCCAAGATGCTTCGGCGATACGATGCGGCAGGAAAAAAGCGTAAACCGGCAGATACCAAGCTGCCGATACGACTGACACGATAGCGGCGGCGTGTAGTGGTGTGAGCCCTTTGCTGCTGGCACGTCGCATGGCAACGGTGAAACTTGCCCAGCATAGTGCCGCGGTCAGGAACAGCAGGTGGCCGCGCCAATAGCCTAACGCAAAATCCGTTAAGCCCAAGCCGACAAAAATCACGATGCCAATCGGGATCATCATTAAGCCGATGCGTCGAATGCCACTAATTTTCTCGTGCAAAAAAACCATCGCCAACAGTGCGGCCCACAGCGGCATGGTGCCCGGCACCAGCGCGCCAGCGTGTGCGGCGGGGGCAAACTGCAGGCCACCGGAGGCGATGAGTACGTAGGGAACCCCTGCGCCGAAACAAATCACAAATAGTAGCGGGAGACCAACGGTTTTAATTGCGACGCCGCGTCGTACGACGATCGGTAGCAATAACAAGCCCGCACAGGCAAAGCGCAGTGCGGTGATGTCGTAGGGCGAGAGTGAGGTTGTCACCCCGTGGCGAGTCAGCAATATCCAGCCGACCCAGATAGAAATCGCAAACAGTCCCCAAAGGGCGCCGGAAATATAGGCTGAACATGCTGCGGTGCCGGTGGTCGATAACATTGACAATGCGCGCCGGCGCTTGGCGTGGCGACTGAAGCAAAATAGGAGTCTAGCAGCGCGGTCAGTCATACTTAGTCATGATGCTTTTGAATTGAATCCCATAATGCCCACGAACAGCACCCAAGACGTCACCAATACGGCGGACT
The DNA here is from genome assembly GCA_014378085.1 of Burkholderiales bacterium. The sequence continues at coordinate 2,629 of JACMOJ010000139.1, forward strand.
GCAATGCGCAAACGCGTCCCGCCAAGCCGTACAAGATTCCGCGTTCGGCCATGATCGTGATTTATAACGAGACGTTGGAAGTGTTGCTCATCGAGCGTGCCGATCGCCCCGGCTACTGGCAAAGTGTGACGGGCAGCCAAGACGAAGGAGAATCGTTGCTTGATACTGCCACGCGCGAAGTGATGGAGGAAACAGGTATTGATGTGCGGCAACACGTGCTGACCGATTGGCAAACCGAGAACGTCTACGAGATTTACCCGATTTGGCGGTACCGCTATGCGCCGGGCGTCACGCACAATACCGAGCACGTATTTGGGCTGAAGGTACGAGGTCGTGTACCGGTCATATTAAGTGCGCGCGAGCATCTTCAACACGTTTGGCTGCCGCTTGAAAAAGCGGCGCCGCTTTGTTTTTCGCCGACTAACCGTGATGCGATTTTTTCGCTTCCGGAGCGCAACCAGTGAGGACGCGTTCCTTTAAGGCGGCAGAAAATTGAACGCTTTGCCGAACAATTCATCCATCACCATCGCGACCTACAACATCCATAAAGGATTGTCGCCGCTAAACCGTAAGCTCATCATCCACGACGTGCGTGAAAAACTGCATGCGTACGACGCCGACATCGTGCTGCTGCAAGAAGTACAGGGCGCACACGCGGCAAACGCTAGAAAATTTACCGACTGGCCGACTGTGCCGCAGCACGAACACATTGCTGAGGGGCGTTACACCGACATCGTTTACGGCGCAAACGTGCAACACCATCAGGGCGACCATGGTAATGCGATCCTGTCTTCGTTTCCGATCGCCCATTCAAAAAATCATGACGTATCACACCATCGTTTCGAATCGCGTGGCCATTTGCTCGCGCAGATCGAGGTGCCGTTCCTTGCCGAGCCAATGACTTGTGTTTGTGTGCATCTGGGTCTGTTCCATCGGAGTCGTTTGATGCAAATCGAGCGGCTGATTGAACTCATTTGCGAGGTAGCACCTCAAGGTTCACCGCTCGTCATCGCTGGCGACTTCAACGACTGGCGCGCGGGACACAGCCGGATTAGCGACAAACTCCGAGATCGACTCGGCGTGGTGGAAGCGTTCGAGTCTTCGCAGGGGCGGCTCGCGCGAACGTTCCCGGCGGCGATGCCGATGCTCACACTCGACCGCATCTACGTGCGCGGCATGAAAATTGAGGCGGCACATCGCCTGCACGGCGACGTCAGCGGTACGCGCTGGCGGCGCATGTCAGACCACGTCGGGCTTGCCGTGACACTAAGCGCGCGTTGAAAATTTACGCCGGCAACCGCATTACGCTGTTGAAGAACGGTGCGGCATTTTTCCCGGCGTTGGTAGCGGCCATCGATGCCGCGGTCCAAGACGTGCGGTTTGAGACCTATATTTTTGAAAATGATGTTGCTGGGCAGGCGATCGCCGATGCGCTGTGTCGTGCGGTGCAGCGCGGTGTGGAAGTACGGTTGCTTATCGATGGTTTCGGTTCGCTGAAGACGCCCGAAGCGTTTTTTGCGGCAATGCAGGCGGCTGGCGTGAAGTTGTTGTTCTATCGACCGCTTCGCGGCAAGTGGTTTCCCACGCGGCACCGTATGCGTCGCGCCCATCGTAAGATCGTGCTTTTCGACGGCAAGGTGGGTTTTATTGGCGGACTGAATATCATCGATGATTTCACCGAGAATTTATCGACAACACATCCGCGTTACGACTATGCGGTGATGGTCGAGGGCCCAGTGCTGTCGGCCATCTATGACAGCGTGTTTCGTATGTGGCGCGGCGTTAAGTGGTTTACTAATTTGCGCCAACAGCACGGCGGGTCGGTGCCGCCGATCTCAGTGCAGCCAATCGGGGACAGCCCGCTCGCCTTCGTTAGCCGCGACAACGTGAAGCACCGCCGCAACATTGAGCAGGAGTACCGGGCGGCAATATCAAACGCTACTGCTGAGGTGCTCATCGCGAGCTCATATTTTTTGCCCGGACACCGATTGCGGCAAACGTTGATCGCCGCTGCCATGGGTGGCGTGAAGGTGGAAATATTGTAGCAGGGGTCCGCCGATCTTCCGCTGATGCAGATGGCGACCCGCTCACTCTATGCGGATCTGTTGGATGGCGGCATTGTCATCCACGAGTACCTGCCCGCCATGCTGCACGCCAAGGTGGCGGTCATCGATGCGCGATGGGCAACCGTAGGGTCGTCAAATCTCGATCCGTTCAGCTTGGTGCTCAATCGCGAGGCGAATATTGTTTCGCTAGATCCAACCTTTGCCGGCCAACTTCGCGCCTCGTTACGTGATGAAATGACGCTTAATGCAACGAAGCTTGACGCGGCGGTATGGGCCACGCGCAGCGTCAAACAAAGAATTATTTCGTGCCTCGCGTTAGGACTCATCCGCCTAAGCTCGGCGATATTTGGTGCCGAGGCCGAATAGTAATACTACCAAACTCGTTGACTGACGGGCGTTTACAGACAAAATGCCGTGAAGGCGCCCGCCAAATAACGAGTTTGCTTTTAGTTATTCACCTTTACCGGTGATGGCCGCTACCACGGTTAGCGCTCGCACCACGAATCAAGGTGCCCACACCTTCACTGGTCAATACTTCCAGCAACAGTGCGTGTGGCACCCGACCGTCGATGATGTGTGCGGTCTTGACGCCGTTGCGCACCGCGTCCAATGCAAAATCAATTTTCGGAATCATGCCGCCGGAAATCGTGCCGTCTGCAACCAACTCATGGATACGCGACGCGGTGAGACCGGTCAGCACGTTGCCTTGTTTGTCTAGAACGCCCTTGGTGTTGGTCAGGATGATGAGTTTTTCGGCCTGCAACGCGACGGCGATCTTGCCGGCCACCACGTCAGCGTTAATGTTGTAAGCGGTGCCGTTTTCGTCGACCCCGAGCGGTGCGATCACGGGAATGAAATCCTCTGAGTCGAGTAAGTCGATGATCGCCGTATCAATCCTGACCACTTCACCCACCAAGCCCAAATCGATCTTCTTGCGTTTGTCCTCAGTCGAGGTCATCGTCATTTTGCGTGCGTGAATAAAGTTGCCATCCTTGCCGGTCAGTCCAACCGCTTTGCCGCCCGCCTTGTTGATGAGGCTGACGATTTGCTGATTTACCAGTCCACCAAGAACCATCTCGACGACATCGAGTGTTTCGTCGTCGGTCACGCGCATTCCCTGTATGAAGTGCCCCTCTTTGCCGATCTTCGACAGAAGCGAATTGATTTGCGGGCCGCCGCCGTGGACCACCACCGGATTCATGCCGACCAATTTCAGCAGGGTGATATCTTCTGCAAAATCTTCTTGCAGGGAAATATCCGTCATTGCGTTGCCGCCATATTTGACGACGATGTTTTTATCCCAAAAGCGCTGCAGATAAGGCAGCGCCTCAATCAACACTTCCGCTTTTTGTGCGGCGGAGATCGTGCCGACTTTGTTGGCGGCATCTTCGATACTGCGAATCGCCGCTTTCTTCGTTGGCGTTTGTTTGGGCGCGGCGCCCCGTGCAGCGGGTTTCTTCGCGGTCGTGGCCCGTGCAGCGGGTTTCTTCGCGATCCTACCCTGTGGAGTGAGTTTCTTCGCGGCCGTACCCTGTGCAGCGGGTTTCTTCGCGGTCGTGGCCCGTGCAGCGGACTTCTTCGCGGCCGTACCCTGTGCCGCGGGTTTTTTCGCGCTCGTGCGTCCAGCAGCAGCTTTTTTGGCGGGCATTACGATGTCTCCTGACGTTTGTGAGTGTGCAAGGATTCTAAGGGATGCTCGGAGTGTGGTGACGAAATGGACGTAATCCGAGTTTCCCGCACGTCACTCGGCCTTCGCTTCGCGCGCAAGTAGCGCCTTCACCGCATCGCGAGGATCGGCGTCGTGAAACAGCACGGCGTTCACTGCTTCGGTAATGGGCATGTTGACGTTGTGCTTATGGGCAAGTTCGAGTGCCGCTGCCGCCGAATTGACACCTTCGGCGACATGGCCGAGATCACGCAGGACATCGCCGAGTGATTTTCCTTCCGCCAACAACATGCCGACTTTGCGGTTGCGTGAAAGGCTGCCCGTCGCGGTGAGAATGAGATCGCCCATGCCGGTGAGCCCCATAAACGTTTCTGGCTTGCCGCCCATCGCCACACCGAGCCGTACCATCTCGGCAAGCCCGCGTGTAATCAGCGCGGCTCGCGCGTTTAACCCGAGTTGCATACCGTCGCTGATCCCTGCAGCAATCGCCATGACATTTTTCAGCGCCCCGCCAAGCTCTACGCCGATCAAGTCTGACGAGGAATAAACACGCAGCGCATGGTTGTTAAGCGCAGCGGCGGTTTCCGCAGAGAACGATTCATCGTTAGCCGCGAGGGTTAAGGCGCACGGCAGTCCATTGGCAACTTCATTAGCAAAGCTCGGGCCGGATAACGCGCCGTATTTCGTGTCAGGTGGCACCAGCGCCGCGATGGTTTCGTGCGGCAGTTTGCCGGTCAGTTTGTCGAAGCCCTTACACGCCCAGATTATCGGCACCACGCCCGCTGCGCGTCTCGATTCGGCTAGTGTTGCTGCGACGGTTTCTGGCAGTCCGCTGGTCGATGTCACAATCAATGCAAGATGCGCGTCGGCCAATGCCCCGCTGAACGACGCATTGACTGAAATTGCGCTGTCGAGTGTGATGCCCGGAAGATATTTTTCGTTTGTGCGACTCGCGAAGATGCGCTGCATTTGCGTCGCATCACGGCCCCACAACGTGACCTGGTGTTTGCGCGCCAACGCAATCGCCAGCGCCGTACCCCATGCGCCTGCGCCGAGGACTGCGATCCGCATAATTTAATCGCCCCAGACCTGCGTTAAACGGACGAACCCCGTTTGACCGTCGCGGTGTTTAACGGGCAACCAGCCGTCTTGTTGCGACCCGAGAACTTCCAATACCACCGTGCGTTGCGCCTCGAATACTAGCGACGCGCTGGCAGATGCTGCCGCCCGCACGGCAGCAGAAGCGGCCGAAATTTGCACGAGACGACGCTCGCCTAAGGTGGCGTTTTCCACCCAACCGACAA
>JACMOJ010000140.1 GCA_014378085.1 Burkholderiales bacterium
AAAGCGCGCGGGGCGCAGCTGCCGTTGCCGCCGCCGGATCTGGAAATCGAACTGACGCCGGATACATCCAAAGAAGCCGCGAGGCGAATGTGCCTCACCGCCCGCAGCCGTCTCGGGCAGACGTTACTTCAAGCCCTCCAAGTCCCCCAGGCCGACTGGGGCCCCCAATCCCCCCAAGCCCCTTAAGCCACATTGCCCTAACGAGTATTTCGGTGTCGAGACGCATGTTGCTGAGCAGCGCAGCAGCGCTACCCCTGTTAGGCAGCCAGTTGCTTGGCGCAGCATCAGCCCCTTCCAAAGTAAGTGCCGCCCGCGTCTGGCCCGCTGACGAGTACACACGCGTCACCTTTGAAGCCCCTGCGGGCTTTAAGTACCAGCATTTTTTTGTCAAAGACCCGGAACGGCTGGTGCTCGATATTGAAAACGTCGAGCTCGGCGATGCGTTAAAGTCGCTCGCCGCAAAAGTGGGTGCTGACGATCCGTATATCAAGTCGGTCAGAGTTGGCATCAATCGGCCAAATGTGGTGCGAGTGGTGCTTGACCTGCGCACCGAGGTGCTGCCACAGGTTTTTGCCGTACCCCCGGTAGGAGAATTCGGGCATCGACTGATGCTCGATATCTACCCGGCCAAGCCCGTAGACTCCATGCTCGCGTTGTTGAATGCGGATACGGCGATGTTTGCGGCGTCTGATAAAGACTCTAGCAAGGCAAACGCGCCGATACCAAGTGACGGCAAGCCGGGGGATAAACCGGCGGTTGCCGGCTCGTTGAAGGAGCCGAGCAAGGAGCCTAGCAAGGACTCCAGCAAGGACGCAATCAAAGGCCCCAGCAAGGACCTTGGCAAAGACGCGGCGAGAGATGCTGGTAAAGACACTCCAAAAGCCCCTGAAGCGCCGGCGATTATTGCCGGACGGAAGCCGCCCCGTCCATTTACGGTGGTGGTAGATCCCGGGCACGGTGGCGAAGACCCCGGCGCGGTCGGCAAAGCGGGGACGCGGGAAAAGGATATCGTGCTAACGATATCGCGCCTGCTGAAAGACAAACTCGATCACGACGCGCGCTTTCGCATTGCACTCACTCGCGATGCAGATTATTTTGTGCCGCTGCATCATCGCGTACAACGTGCGCGCAGGATGAGGGCAGACTTATTTATCAGCGTACACGCGGATGCGTTTATTCATCCGCAGGCCAATGGCTCGTCGGTGTTTGCGCTATCCGAGCGCGGTGCCACATCGACTGCTGCGAAGTGGATTGCCAACAAAGAAAATGATGCTGACCTGATCGGCGGTATCAACCTGAGCACCCGCGACTCGAGTCTGGCGCGCATTCTTTTGGACCTTTCGACCACCGCGCAGATTAACGACTCACTGAAATTGGGACGTTATGTGTTGTCCGAACTGGGTGAGGTAAATCGCCTACACAAACCGCAAGTTGAGCAGGCCGGGTTCGCAGTACTAAAGGCTCCCGACATTCCTTCCATCCTGATTGAAACGGCTTTCATCTCGAACCCAGAGGAAGAGCGTAAGTTACGCGACGCCAGCTATCAAGCCAAAATGGCGGACGCCATTGCCGATGGTGTTCGTACCTATTTCAAGAAAAACCCGGCGCTTGCACGGGTTTAGACGCATCGCGCAAAGTCAAATGCTGGCGGGCGTTTTGGGCAACTTTAGTCTGGAAAGTGCCGCCGAATAACGACTTTTATCCCGCGAGCGAGTTTAATTTCTTTATGTCGCGATGCGCTGGCTTTTCAGCAGGGCCGAAATCTCAGTGACGGTGAGTGGCTTGGCGAACAGGAACCCTTGGAATGCGTCACAACCGTTAGCACGGAGGAATTCTAGCTGACCGACTTGTTCTACACCCTCGGCAATCACCCGCAACTTGAGGCGTTTGCTCATAGCGATAATCGCCTCGGTAATCGAACAGCTGTTGTGGTCTTCAGGAATTTGCGAAATGAAGCTGCGATCTATCTTGAGAGTCTGCGCCGGCAGTCGTTTCAATTGTCCGAGCGACGAATAACCCACCCCAAAGTCGTCAATGGAAATGGTCGCGCCGAGTCGGCGGAGCTCAGTCAGAATTTCGATTGACTGGTCGAGGTTGCGCATCGCAACGGTCTCAGTGATTTCAAGATCTATTTGCGACGCGGAAACTCCCGTTTCAAGCAGCGCTGCCTTCATCGACGGCAACAGCTTACGCGAGATGAATTGCCGCGGTGACAGGTTGACCGAGACGTTGATGTCGGCAAAGCCCTCTTGCTCCCAAATTTTGATTTGCTGACATGCGTTGCGAAATACCCATTCGCCAAGCGGCACAATCAGCCCCAGCTCCTCGGCAATCGATATGAAATCCTTCGGGTAGATCTCGCCGTGCTGTGGATCGTTCCATCTGAGCAGCGCTTCCAGACCGACGATCTTTCCGCTTGAAACGTCGACTTGCGGTTGGTAGCGCAAGAAGAACTCGTTGCGCTCGATACCGCGGCGTAAGCGGGATTCCACTTCGAGTCGTTTTGATAAAAGGAAATTTAGATCCGAGGTGAAGAACCGCGCCGTATTGCGGCCCGCGTCCTTGGCTTGGTACATCGCCGAGTCGGCGTGTTTTAGCAGGTGTTGAATGTCCGTCGCGTCATTTGGATAGTGCGAAATTCCGATCGACGCCGTCACCGTGAGTTCGTGGCCGGAAACCTCGATCGGGCGCGCCAGCTCCGTAAGTATCTTGTCAGCGACAACTTGCGCAAATTCTGGTTTTTCGAGGTCTGGAAGAACGATCACAAATTCGTCCCCACCCTCGCGTGAGACGGTATCGCCTTCGCGAACCACCTTCGCCAAGCGCTTGGAAACATCGCGCAAAACGTAATCCCCCGTCTCGTGTCCGAGGGTGTCGTTGACTAGCTTGAAGCGGTCGAGGTCGATAAACAGCAAACCGACATGATGCTGGTGACGCCGCGCCGAGAGGATGGCCTGATTTAGGCGGTCCTGCATTAATCGACGGTTAGGCAGCCCGGTAAGCGCGTCATGGTGCGCCATGTAGTGAATGGTGCGCTCTGTGTTTAATCGTTCTGTGACGTCTTGCACGAGAGACGCGACACCAACAACTTTGTCGTTTTCGTCAACCAACGGCGTGTTGTACCACTCGGTGCTGATCTCCTCACCTCGTTTGGTCTTGTTGGTCATTGAGACGCGTGTGGAATGACGCGTTTGCATGAGCTCCATCCACATACTCGCGAAACGTTCAGTCTCTGGTCCGCCGTTAACGAGGATGTACCCGGATTCGCCGATTACCTGTGCGGCGATATGGCCGAAAATGGTTTCTGCAGCCGGATTCCAGCTCGACACGCGAAACTCCATGTCCCATTCAATAAACCCAATAGGCGTGCGCTCAAGATGCAGCTTGAGACGTTGCAACGCCAGCAATTCGGCGCGCTCAGCTTTGCGGCGATCAACAGATTCTTGTTCGAGTGCACGATTAGCCTGTTCAACGCGCGTTTTTTCTTCTTCAAGACGCATCGCAATCAGCACATTGTCAAACCGCGCGGTGAGCGAATCTAACAATGCTTTATGCACTTTGCTGTGCACCACTACCAAAAGTCCGGCGAGTACGGCGATCGCCGCGCCGAGCATCGAACCGGCACGGTCACCGAAACCAAGCGTCATGACGCCCATTGGCAGTAGCGACACTAATGCGGTGAGCGTAAACAGCGACTTGTGCGGCGCGAGGTACGCGACTGCGCCAGTGGTAAGCAATGCGACCAGCATCATCACCGGTAACTGTGTCTGGCTCGCCTTCGGCAGCAAGGCCGAACCCATCAGGCCCCATAGTGCCGCCATCAGCAGACAACCGATAATAAACCGCATTTCCCAATTGGCGAGTTGTTCTGGGCTGGGATTGGCGCGGATAAAAAACTTGTACAGAAAATACCGGCCAATCATCACAAGGCTGGCGGCGATGAACCAAACGAACAACTCTGGCCGTTCACCAAGCTCATTCCATAGAATCGCGCCCAGTAAGAAAGTCACCATTAATTCAGCGAGATAGCCAACTAACGAAAAGCGATATAGCAACCTAACTTGTTCTGCAAAAATGTGTTTTGCAACGAAGGCGCGGTCATGCACCGATACCGGTGCAGCGAGTGAGAGTCCCGGTGCCGACGATTGTGCAATGGTCAGTGCGGCGCCGTTACCGGCGTTGGTTTTGTCTTCTGTGGGTTGCGCAGCCAAGTTTCGTGCTCTTAATAAGTCCGCAACAACGACCGCCTTGCGCGGGTGTTGGCGGGACATTCCAATATTCAAAACCTTCGCAAACTTGGTGGTCGGCAGGTTGAAATTCACACCGACATTACAGATCACATCGAGAAGGCTATGTATGTATTTGTTATCAAACAGTTAGACGTTAGTGTTTTCCCTTAACGGCGTCAAGTCCAACCTACTGAAATGCGCGCTTTTTGCCATGCAATAACCGAAATAGGGTACCCCAACGTGGCTAGGCTAAACCGATTGCGATCGACTATCGCTCGCCCGCAGTGGATCAACTATGCGGTTTTGCACAGTTAGGCGGGGGAGCTACTCGCGTGTAACCACCGCCAATGCCGTTGAACTTGCGCGGCTTTCAGCAAGCCTTCGGCAGCGCCTAAAATGTCGAATTGCACTCACCTGATTTCGCGGCGCGTCGGCCGCCTAAGTAACGATTTGACGCCACCGAGCAGACACCCATGTCCAATCCTATTCAGCAACTCCCTGAACTTCTGATCAACCAAATCGCGGCTGGCGAGGTGGTGGAACGACCCGCGTCAGCGCTGAAGGAGTTGCTTGAAAATAGCCTCGATGCAGGCGCGACCGAGATACATATTGAATTGTTCGAGGGGGGAATCAAGCGTATTCGCGTTGTTGACAATGGCATTGGCATCGCTGCGGCGGAGCTGGCGCTAGCCGTCGCGCGGCATGCCACGTCAAAGATCGCGTGTTTAGATGACCTAGAACGCGTCGCATCAATGGGCTTTCGCGGGGAAGCGTTAGCAAGCTTGGCTTCCATATCGCGACTCACATTGACGTCTCGCCGGGCTGAATCTGCGCACGCGTTTCGGCTACAGGTGCTAGGCGGCGAGGCAAGTGAGACTGCGCCCGCGGCACTTGCGCAGGGGACCGTGGTCGAGGCAGAAGATTTGTTTTTTAATACGCCCGCGCGACGCAAGTTTTTGAAGACCGAGGGCACCGAGTTTGGCCATGCCGAGGATGCTGCTACCCGTATCGCGATTGCATTTCCATACGTCGGCATTTCGCTCACCCACAACGCTCGACGCATGTGGGCGCATGCAGCAGAGTCGCCTGCGGCGCGTGTGATGGCAATTCTGGGTGATGAATTTGCCGGATCGTCGATCACAATTGCTGAACATCAGGCCGCGTTTTCCATTAGCGGGCACATCGCAATGCCGCGCTACTCGCGCGCCGGTCGTGACCAGCAATTCGTATTCGTAAACGGCAGATTTGTCCGCGACAAACTTTTGCAACATGCGATACGCGAAGCTTATGCCGACGTTCTGCATCACCAGCGTCAGCCAGCTTATGCACTGTTTTTATCAATCAGCCCAGAGCTGGTGGATGTCAATGTCCATCCGGCCAAGGCGGAGGTGCGTTTTCGCGATTCACGCGGGGTTCATCAGTTTGTGTTTCACGCGCTCCGCAAAGCGTTGTCACAGTCAAGTGCGGAAGCGTCCGTTCCCGTGGTTGACCCGGCGCGTTATAGCACGGCGCAGAATAGCCAGACACCCCAGCAGTTATCGATGCCCGTCGCGCAGCCGCTCGAGACTAGGTATCAGGCGTCAACCGGCGCGGCGTGGCGGTCAGACAATCCGCCGCGTGTGGCCGAGGCAAATCGTTTTTACGAGGTTTTGCGCGGCACCGAAGCTGCCATGCAAGAGCCGAGTAGCGCTGCGCCTGCGCTGCCACCACTCGGATTTGCGTTGGCGCAGTTGCACGGGATTTACGTGCTTGCGCAAAACGCCAGCGGTCTGGTGTTGGTCGACATGCACGCAGCACATGAACGCATCCTCTATGAAAAATTCAAACTGGAGGCAGATCGCGGCGAAGCCGCATCCCAACCGCTGCTGGCACCGATTGCCTTTGCGCTGAGTCTGCGTGAACGAACGCTACTTGAGGAAAATCGCGCGCTGCTTACCTCGCTGGGGTTCGAATTCGGCGATCTGAGTCCCAGTGAAATCGCCATTCGTGCCGTGCCCGCCATGTTGGATCGACGCGAGCCACGCGACCTGTTGCGGGAACTGACGGCGGATCTTGCCGAACACGGTGCATCGCGGGCACTCGAGGAAAGGCGTGATGAAATATTGTCAACGATGGCTTGCCATGCCGCCGTGCGCGCCAACCGCCAACTTAGCATTCCAGAGATGAACGCGTTGTTGCGCCAAATGGAACAAACCGAGCGAAGTGGTCAATGCAATCATGGCCGACCAACGTGGTACCAGTTTGCCCTGTCAGATCTTGACAGGTTGTTTATGCGCGGACGCTGACTGGCGATGTCACACGTCAAAATGGGGGCGAAAGATTGCGATCTACCGGTGCTGTTTTTGCTCGGGCCGACGGCGTCGGGAAAAACGGCACTCGCAACGCGGTTGGTAGACTATTTCGCGGGTAAGCGTCGTCTCGAAATTGTCAGTGTTGACTCCGCCTTGGTCTATCGTGCGATGAATATCGGGTCGGCAAAACCTGATGCGGCGATGCTGGCTCAATACCCACACCACATGATTGATTTGATCAATCCTGATCAAGTTTACTCGGCGGCAGATTATCGACGCGACGTCCTCAAAGTGATGGCGGGGATTGTTTCGAGAGGTGCGGTTCCATTGCTGGTTGGTGGCAGCATGATGTATGTAAAAACGCTATTGGAGGGGCTCAGCGCCATGCCGCCTGCAAATCCAACGCTCCGCGCTGAACTGGCGGCCACAGCGGCGACTATTGGCTGGCCCGCAATGCATGCCAAACTTGCCGAAGTTGATGTGCAGACCGCCCAACGACTGGAGCCAAACGATAGCCAGCGGATTCAGCGCGCGCTAGAGGTTTTTTCGATCACCGGGGTACCAATGTCGGAATTGCACCGACGCGACGCCGAACCGCCTTTCAAGCAAGCGGATGCGCAATTTCCTTACGCTCGGCATTTGGTCGCGCTCGTACCCTCGGATCGAGCAGTATTGCATCAGCGCATTGCCGAGCGGTTCGAGGCAATGCTGCATGCAGGGTTTGTCGACGAAGTACGGCAATTGCGAATGCAGTATCAATTGACGCCGGATCTTCCGTCCATGCGGGCAGTCGGTTATCGGCAGGTATGGCAATTTTTAGATGGCGAGTTTGACCACGATCAGCTGCGTGCACGGGCGGTCGCCGCTACCCGCCAACTCGCGAAGCGGCAGCTGACGTGGTTAAGATCGATGCCAAACGTGACAACCTACGACTGCCTTGATCCAAGTTTGTTAGGCCGCGTCGAGGTAGCGCTCGATTGCGTCATTCCACGCGCGGATACCGCCGGTTAATCGCGACTAACTGACGTTTGCCTCGGCCTTGCCGTCGTAGAACTGCAGCACCACTGGGTCGCCTGACTGAAGCGTCGCGCGCGCGGTCACAAGTGTGTGTTGAGGGTCGTTTCGCTGCACCATCACGTAACCGCGCCGCAATACCTGCTGGGGATTTAGCATCAGGAGCGCCTGCGCGCGCTGGGCGAGGGTTTGCTGCCGACGGGCCATGTGTAAAGCCACGCTGCGTTCTACCGCAAGCCCCAGATACGTGATGCGCTCGCGACATAGTGCTACATCAGGCGTGCTGGAGAGGAAGCGCGACCGCCCTTGATGCAGCTGCTGTTGACGGAGGGTTTGCATAAATTGCAAAGCCCGTGCCAGGCGCTGTGAAGTTTGGCCCAGCTTTTCACGCGCGTGGGCAATACGTTGTTCAGGTGAGAGCAGCCCGCGCGAGGCGAGGTCTACACGTTGTTGAAGCTGGCCGAGGAATCTGCGAATGGTTGTCTCGAAGTGTGCAGCGCGCTGGCAGATGTACTCGCGGAGTTTGGCGGCGTCCGGCGAGAGCATTTCGGCCGCGGCAGTCGGCGTCGGGGCCCGCATGTCGGCGACAAAGTCGCAAATCGTGAAGTCGGTTTCGTGGCCGACACCCGAAACGACAGGAATCGACGTTTCTTGTTGAAATCTAGCGATGGCCCGTGCGACCGCTTCCTCGTTAAATGACCACAAATCTTCCGCGCTGCCGCCGCCTCGACAAATCAGCAGTGCATCAACCTCGGCTCTCGTCCGTGCCGCATCGATTGCCGCGGCAATTTCTCGTCCCGCATCGGCGCCCTGCACAGTGGTGGGATAAATGATGATGCGAGTCATCGGCGAGCGACGCCGGAAGGTGGTCAACACATCTTGCAGCGCAGCAGCGTTTGGCGATGTCACGATGCCCACTATCCGTGGCATGCCCGGGAGCGCCCGCTTGCGGTGCTCGTCGAATAATCCTTCAGCGCCCAGTTTTCGTTTCAGGCGCTCAAACGCTTCAAATAGGGCGCCCACACCCGAGCGCCGCATCGCTTCAACGCCGAGTTGAAATTCGCCGCGTGCCTCATATAGCGAGGGCAGGGCGCGGATGTCGACCTCAATGCCGTTTTCCGGGGTAAAGGTGACACTTTGCGCGCGGTTGCGAAACATCACACAGCGCACCTGCGCACGATCATCTTTCAACGAAAAGTACCAGTGGCCGCTGGCAGCACGCATGACGTTTGATAACTCCCCGCGCACCCACCGGAGCTCAAAATTGGCTTCGAGCAAGCCTTTTACGCGTCGGTTGAGTTCGGAAACAGAGATCGGTTCGGTCCTGCCGTCGGCGCCGGTTTCCGTCGTATGAAACCGTACAGAATCACCGTCTTGCGCGGCATTCCGCGGGGTGATCGGCGTCGAGAATAGTGGTAAATCGTCTGGTTCCATCCACCGAATGCTATCACCGCGCTAGGATTCTGCGGTAGCCCGCGCACGCGCCGAACGTTGCGATGGGGATGATGCGTAAGTGATTGAGAAATAAAACATTTTTTTGTGGTTAAAAAATGAGCGAAGCGTAAAAAATCGTTACAGTTTCGTGACTTAGCGATCATGAACACGCGCAATTCACAGACTTATCCACAACTGCTGTGGATGAAATACAACGGCGCGTTGCGAACTGACCAATCGACCGGCTTTCCGAGGCCAAAAAGTTCGGGACTGCCCGTCTTTGCTGGTGTTTTACCCAAACCCTGTGCTTGTTAACTTTCTTGGCGGCGCAGAAACAAGGCCGAGTTGATCGAAGCCGGTCCAGAAACGGAACATTAGACAGATACGTTAAACTTCAGCAATATTGTTGCGTCTGTGTTGTGTGTGCGTTGCGTGGGAAGACTAGGAGCCGCGTCCGTCAACCTATTTGCACCAAACGTTTGTCAGGCATTTCTGGAGACTCAATTGCTATCCATCATTCAAGCCGCAGGTTGGACTATCTGGTTCATCATTTTGTGTTCGGTGATTTGTTTCGCCATCATTGGTGAGCGTTTCTGGACATTGCGGCGCAAGACGGTGTTGCCGCCGAACTTGTTTGCGGATACGGTCGAGGCGTTTCGGCTACAGGGATCAACGCCGGAGTTGCTGGAAAAGCTTCGCGCCAATTCGTTCTTAGGACGCGTTTTCGCGGCCGGTATCGCCAATGTGAAATCTTCGCGTGAGGTGATGAAAGAGTCGATGGAGGAAGCTGGTCGTGCCGTGATGGTGGATATGGAACGTTTCCTCACGGGCCTCGGCACCATCTCCACGGTAGCACCACTGCTGGGGCTATTCGGCACCGTCATCGGCATGATCGATATTTTTGGCGCGAGTGGTCCGCAGGGGCAGAATCCCGCCCAACTTGCACTCGGTATTTCAGTGGCGCTCTACAACACGGCGGCGGGCATCGCGGTGGCTGTTCCCGCCCTCGTGTTTTATCGTCACTTTCGCGCCAAGGTTGATGTGATGGTGATCGACATGGAGCAGCAGGGCATCAAGCTGGTAGAGACGCTGCACGGGGAACGTAGGTGAACTTTCGTCGCGGGCGCACCCGCGAAGAGCCAGAGATCAACTTTATTCCGCTCATCGATTTGCTGCTCGTTATTCTGATTTTTGTGATGGTAACGACCACCTATTCGAAGTACGCGGAGTTGCAGATCAACTTGCCGGAAGCGTCTGCGGAGAAGGCACCAGAGCGTCCGCAGGTACTCAATATTGCGGTTGACGCCAGTGGCAAGTACGCGATCAATAACGTCGCCATCAATTTCAACGGTATTCCGGCGTTTGCCAATGCGCTTCGCGAGGCCGCTGCTGCGGCACAAATGAAGGATCCCGTCATTGCAATTGGTGCCGATGCGGGTGCGACACACCAAGCTGTGGTGAATGTGATGGAAGCGGCGCGTGTGGTGGGGTTCACAAAGATATCGTTTACCACACAGGCGAAGAGCGGCAAGTAGAAACTCCATGGCGGCGCGGCTCGAAACATTTTTGTTACGAGAATGGCAACGCGTGTCAGCTTGGCAAGTATTGTTGCAGCCACTCTCGTGGATTTTTCGGAGTTTGGTTTGGAGCCGCCGACAGGCTTTTGCGCTCGGCATCTTTCATTCGCGCCGTATTCGCTATTCGGTCGGTAATCCGGTCGGTAACACGGTTGGTGGCCCGGTTGGTTGTCCTGTCATCGTCGTTGGCAACATTAGCGTAGGCGGCACCGGCAAGACACCGCTGGTTCTTGCCCTCGTTTGCTACTTACAGCAGCAAAAAAAAATGCCTGGCATTCTGACTCGTGGCTACATGCCCAAGTCTGGCTGGAAGCTGGCAACTTCACCAACGGTAATTCATGTTGTTCCTGATGCATCAGTGCAGGACAATCCAGCTTTGCCCGATGAAGCCATGTTGCTTAGCGAGCGATCATGCGTCCCCGTTTTTGCGGGCGCGGATCGTGGTGCGGCAGGAACTCGATTGTTGCAAGATTTCCCCGCGACCGACTTGCTGGTCTGTGACGATGGTCTACAACACTACGCGATGCAGCGGGATGTAGAAATCGTCGTCGTCGATGCCAGCCGCGGTTTCGGCAACGGCTTCTGCCTGCCAGCCGGGCCATTACGCGAGCCGCTGAGTCGTTTAGCGCAAGTCGATTGCATTGTTTTGAATTGCGCGGGCATTGACGGGCATCTTGAGACAAAAATGCCTGAAGAGTCCCGTCCAGCGGTGACTTTACGCGGTCAGCTGTCGTCTCTAGGGTTGCCGGTGTTTGAAATGACTTATGCTGATGCGCGCATGCAAAGACTGGCGGTCGAGCTGCGCGAAGTTGAGTCGCTGTCGCCGTTGGCGTTTTGTGATTTACACCGCGGTAGACGGATTGTCGCCGTCGCCGGTATCGGCAATCCTGGTCGGTTCTTTGACCATCTCAGGGCGCTGGGGCTGGTGTTGCAAAACCAAGTCGCGTTTCCTGACCATCACCGCTTTGCCATCAGCGATCTCCGCGATATCGAGGCGGATGTGATATTGATGACCGACAAGGACGCCGTAAAATGTCGACAGTTTGCTGCGGTCGATCAGCGGCTCTGGTCGATGCGTATTGATGCGAAACTTCCCGCGACGTTTTATGAATTTGTGTTGAAGAAAGCGACCCATGTCACTTGATCCAAAGTTGCTTGAAATATTGGTCTGTCCCGTCACCAAAGGGCCTTTAAAGGTGTCGGCCGACAAGCAGGAGTTGATTTCTTGGTCGGCTCGTCTCGCCTACCCGATTCGTGATGGAATCCCAATCATGCTGGTCGAGGAAGCCCGCGAACTTAGGGTTGACGAAGAGCGTAAACCGTAGTGGTCGATTTCGTCTGTGTGATCCCGGCGCGCCTCGGATCGACCCGGTTGCCGAACAAACCACTTGCAGACATCCACGGCAAGCCGATGGTGGTGCACGTTGCCGAGCGGGCGCGCGCGTCGGGAGCGAATGCGGTCTACGTCGCGACGGATCATCTCGATGTTCAGAGCGCCTGTGCGGCACACGGTATAACGGCACTGCTGACGCGGGAAGACCACGCTTCAGGTACCGATCGGATCGCAGAAGTCGCAGCCCAACTTGGGTTGAATGCCGATGCCATTGTGGTGAATGTGCAAGGCGACGAGCCGTTGATCGCGCCGTCGCTCATTGCGGCGGTGGCGCGGACGCTGAGTGAAAGTGAGGATGCCGTTATTTCAACTGCTGCCCATGCGATTGATTTTGCCGCAGACTTTCTCAGCCCGAATGTCGTGAAAGTTATTGTCGATCACGCTGGGTTTGCACAGTACTTTAGCCGTTCGCCAATTCCATACCCGCGCGACGACATGGAAACCATTGCCCATGCTGCTGCAAACTCGCAGCCCCTCCCGCCGCGAATTCAGGCGTTGCGGCATGTCGGCATCTATGCGTATCGAGCGAGTTTTTTGCGGCAGTACGCCAGTTTGCAAGCTGCTCCAGCCGAAAAGCTTGAAGCGCTTGAGCAGCTTCGTGCGATGTTTTACGGCTATTCGATCGCAGTGCTCAACTGGAAGGGGGGTACTGCGCCAGGCGTGGATACACAAACAGACCTTGAACGTGTCCGCGCGCTGCTTGCTGCCGCCTAAATTTTTGTCGAAGTCCGTGGCGTGACAAACGCGGTAATATTTGCTCTCCTCGAAAAATATTAATAAGGTAGCTCATGCGTTTGATCCTGTTGGGTGGTCCTGGTGCCGGTAAGGGTACGCAAGCGGGTTTCATTAAGACGCACTTCGACATCCCGCAAATTTCAACGGGTGACATGTTGCGCGCTGCTGTCAAGGCGGGCACCCCGCTTGGAATCGCGGCCAAAAAGGTCATGGATTCTGGGGAGCTCGTGTCCGACGACATTATCATCGGACTGGTCAAAGAGCGAATCAAGGAGCTCGATTGTGCCAAAGGATTCTTGTTTGACGGCTTCCCGCGCACGATCCCGCAGGCGGATGCGATGAAAGTGGCTGGTGTCGAACTTGATTACGTGGTGGAAATCGCCGTTGATGATGCCGAGATCATAGACCGCATGTCAGGGCGCCGGGTGCACGTCGCATCTGGACGTGTCTATCACGTCAAATTCAATCCGCCGAAAACACCGGGAAAGGACGACTTGACGGGAGAGGAATTGATCCAGCGCGACGACGATAAAGAAGACACCGTTAAAAAGCGCCTCGCGGTTTACCATGAACAAACAGAGCCGCTGATTGCCTACTACGAGTCGTGGGCGAAATCTGCGTTGGCGGGCGCACCGAAATATGTGCGCGTACCCGGTGTGGGTAAGATGGACGATATTCGCGACACCATCATTGCCGCGCTCAGTTAGGCATCGACTCAAAAGATGGCAACGGCGCGACCGAAAAATGCGTTCTACGCCCAGTCCGGTGGCGTGACTGCCGTGATCAATGTCTCGGCACAAGCGGTGATTGAGACCGCACGAAAGTATCCAACAAAGATTGGCAAGGTTTACGCCGGTCGCAATGGCATTATCGGTGCATTGACGGAAGATCTAATTGATGTCTCGAAAGAACCAATCGCAAACATTCGGGGCTTGCGATACACGCCGGCAGGCGCGTTTGGGTCTTGTCGTTACAAACTTAAATCGCTTGAACAGAATCGCCGCGAATACGAACGACTAATCGATGTTTTCCGGGCGCATAACATCGGTTACTTCTTCTATAACGGCGGTGGCGATTCTGCCGATACCTGTCTCAAGATTTCACAGCTATCGTCGTCGATGGGTTACCCGCTGATCGCGGTACACATCCCCAAAACCGTAGACAATGACCTGCCGATAACTGATTGCTCACCGGGTTTTGGTTCGGTGGCGAAGTACGTTGCGGTATCAATGCGCGAAGCGGGGATGGATGTTCAGTCGATGGCAAAGACCTCCACCAAGGTGTTTGTGTTTGAAGTAATGGGACGTCACGCCGGCTGGATTGCGGCAGCGACCGGGCTCGCTGCAGAGCGTGCCGGGGACGCGCCGCACATCATCCTGTTCCCGGAAATTGTGTTCGATCCGATTGCCTTCATTGCAAAGGTTGATCGAACCGTGACGCAGTACGGTTATTGCGCGGTTGGCGTGTCAGAGGGAATTAAAGGAGCTGACGGGAAATTTGTCGCCGAATCTGGCCTAATCGACGCGTTTGGTCATGCGCAGCTTGGTGGCGTTGCTCCCGCGATTGCAGATCTCATCAAGCGCGAGCTCAAGCTTAAGTACCATTGGGCCGTGGCCGATTATTTACAACGTGCTGGCCGACACATCGCATCGAAAACGGATGTCACGCAGACCTATGCTCTCGGTAAGACGGCCGTCGAATTTGCGGTCAAGGGGCTCAATGGCGTGATGCCGGCGATCAAACGGATTTCAAGTTCGCCGTATAAGTGGGAAATCGTTGCGGCACCGCTCGCCAAGGTGGCGAACCACGAAAAAAAGATGCCGCGTGACTACATCACCAAGGACGGCTTTCACATTACTCAAAAGTGCCGTGACTATTTATCTCCTCTCATCGCGGGTGAGGACTACCCACCATATCGCAACGGGCTGCCGGCTTACGTGACGCTGAAGAACGTACCGGTCAAGAAAAAACTGCCGCCGTTTTCTGTGGGCTAACGAGTATCTCGAACGGTGCGGCGGACGCAGCGCGCGCGACGCTTCTACCTTGCCTTGCCGCGCGCCTTGGTTTTTGCCTTGGCTTTCATTTGCCCGGTTGCACGCATTTCCTCTTGATGTTTCGTCAATCGCCGCTCACGCGGCTGTTGCGGAGGAAGTGCCGCTTTAGCCCGCTCTTTTACTTTTTCGGGGTTTTCACGCCATATGACCAGCATTTTGCCGATGGCCTGCACCGGCGCGGCCGCCAAGGCCTCGCAGAGTTCCGCCATCCACGCAACACGTTGTTCCCGGTCGTCCGTATTGGCGCGGATCTTAATCAGTTCGTGCGCTTTCAGCGTTCTGTCGATTTCGCGGATGACACTTGCTGAGAGGCCGTTGTCGCCGATGATCACCAGCGGATCAATAATGTGAGCGCGGGCTTTTAAGACCTGGCGCTCGATAAGGGATAATGTGATTGTCATGGCCGAAGTATATCGCCCGTGCCACTCGCTTTGGGGCGCACTGCTGCACGCAACGCTTTTGCAGCGCGTTTCATGACCTTTGTTACTCCGCCCTCACTATACAATTTGACCTCATGTCCAACGCACGCCCTAAAAATAGCCGAGATTGGATCAAGCGCCACCTGTCCGATCCCTTTGTCAAGAAGGCGAATGAGGAAGGTTATCGGTCGCGGGCGGTTTATAAGCTGCAGGAAATTGATAACGCGGAGAAGCTAATCAAGCCGGGGATGGTCATCGTCGACTTGGGCTCGGCACCCGGCGGTTGGTCGCAGATGGCCATTAAAAAGCTTGGCAGCGATGGCAAACTGGTGGCAATTGACATGTTGCCGATGGAGCCCATTGATAAGGTGCATTTCATTGAAGCAGACTTTTCGCAGGACGCGGGCCTCAACGCCGTGGTCGAAGCGATTCAAAACCAGTCGATCGATCTTGTGCTTTCCGATATGGCCCCCAATCTAACTGGCGTGGTGATTACCGATCAAGCACGTTTGTATGCCTTGGGAGAACTTGCCCTCGAATTTGCCGTGAGATTTTTGAAACCAAACGGCGCATTTCTGGTCAAGGTATTTCAAGGCGTTGGATTTGAACCTTTCGTTAAGCTGCTCCGGTCGCGATTTGTGAAGGTGGCGGCCAAAAAGCCGGATGCGTCTCGCGATGAAAGCCGGGAAGTCTATTTGCTTGCCAGAGGGCTCAAACATCCGCAAGCGATACCAAACGCAGGTTGGCGAGAAATCGACTAAAAGAGTAAGATTAATGCCCTGCTATTGGGCGGGCGGCAGACAAAAGGTGGATCAGTGAATAACAATTGGATCAAAGGTATTGGCGTGTGGCTCGTCGTTGGCATTGTGCTGATGATGGTCTTTATGCAGCTGACGGGTAAGAGTGCACCACGCGAGCAGATGGAATACTCGGTGATGATGAGTGAGGCCAAGAACGGCAACATTGATCGTGTGCGCGAAGAGGGGCCCCGTACGGTTCGTGTGTTTACGCGCGACAACAAACAATTTGTCACCTACCTCCCCGGCAATTTGTTCACTTGGGATGATTTGTTACGTGCGGGCGTAAAAATTGAGGCGAAGCCGCCGGAAGAGCAATCCTTCCTGATGCAAATCTTCATCTCATGGTTCCCGATGTTGCTGCTAATCGGCGTGTGGTTGTACTTCATGCGTACCATGCAGGGTGGCGGCAAGGGCGGCGCTTTTTCGTTTGGCAAAAGCCGGGCACGTATGCTCGACGAAAACACCAATCCCATTACATTTGCGGACGTGGCGGGTGTTGATGAGGCGAAGGAAGAGGTTGGCGAGTTGGTTGATTTTCTCCGCGATCCATCCAAGTTCCAAAAACTTGGCGGACGCATCCCGCGCGGCGTGTTGATGGTTGGCTCGCCCGGCACCGGCAAAACATTGCTTGCTAGGGCGATTGCGGGTGAAGCCAAAGTGCCGTTTTTCTCGATTTCTGGTTCAGATTTTGTCGAGATGTTTGTTGGTGTTGGTGCTGCTCGGGTACGCGACATGTTCGAGCAAGCCAAAAAGAATGCACCGTGCATCATCTTTATCGACGAGATCGACGCGGTCGGTCGCCAACGCGGAGCCGGGCTCGGCGGTGGCAATGATGAGCGGGAACAAACGCTTAACCAGTTACTGGTGGAGATGGATGGTTTTGAGGGCACTGCTGGTGTAATCGTTATTGCTGCAACCAACCGACCAGATGTGCTTGACCCGGCGTTATTGCGGCCAGGCCGTTTTGATCGTCAAGTGGTTGTTCCCCTTCCGGATATTCGCGGTCGGGAGCAGATCCTAACCGTTCACATGCGTAAGGTTCCTATTGCGCCGGACGTGGTTCCTGAAACAATCGCTCGCGGAACGCCCGGCATGTCCGGCGCAGACCTCGCAAATCTGGTGAATGAGGCCGCGCTGTTCGCCGCGCGCGCTGCAAAGCGGCTCGTTGAAATGGAAGACTTTGAACGGGCAAAAGACAAAATCATGATGGGGACGGAACGCCGGTCGATGGTGATGCCGGAAGAAGAGCGTATGAATACCGCCTACCATGAGTCCGGCCACGCGTTGCTTGGTTACATGCTGCCGAAATCAGACCCGGTGCACAAAGTGACAATCATCCCCCGCGGACGCGCGCTCGGTGTCACAATCCA
The DNA here is from genome assembly GCA_014378085.1 of Burkholderiales bacterium. The sequence goes on from JACMOJ010000140.1 coordinate 17,317, forward strand.
ATTGCCGGAGCAAGATCGATATGCTTACGATCGTGAGTATTTGCTCAACCGCATCGCTGTTTTGTTTGGTGGCCGTATTGCCGAAGAAGTCTTCATGAATCAGATGACGACGGGTGCATCAAACGACTTTGAACGCGCTACGCAGATTGCACGTGACATGGTGACGCGATATGGCATGTCCGATGCATTAGGGACAATGGTTTACGCTGAGAACGAAGGTGAAGTATTTTTGGGCCGCTCAGTGACGCGTCAAACTAACGTTTCGGAAGAGACGCAGCGTAAGGTGGATGCTGAAATCCGGCGCATCATTGATGAGCAATACGGGCTTGCGCGCAAGATGATTGAAGAGAACCGCGACAAGATCGAAGCGATGACCAAAGCACTGCTCGAGTTTGAGACCATTGATGCCGACCAAATCAAGGACATCATGGAAGGCCGCGAAATACGGGCACCCAAGCCCTCGACGATGCGCTTTAAGCCCAAGCGGGATGGTGATGGTGCCAGCGGTGGTTCTGCTGAAGCAGCTAAGCCAGATGTAAAAGAGCCACCTGCGGCGGAAGGCGTCCAGTAACGACGAATGCATGCGGGCGATTTGTTGGCGTAAACACGGGCGGATCTCCGCCCGTGTCCTTTTGATAGCAACGCGATGATCAAGGCCGGCCGATTTTTGTTATCTTTGGATACACCGTTGGTGATGGGTATCGTCAATGTAACGCCCGACTCGTTTTCTGACGGTGGGAGATTCCTCTCGCACCAAGCCGCTATTTCACACGCGTTGCAGCTCGTTGCCGATGGCGCGGATATTCTGGATATTGGTGGTGAGTCAACGCGGCCAGGCGCCGCGCCAGCGTCGGCACAGGAAGAGCTTGATCGGGTGATGCCAGTCATTCATGCGCTGGCGTCGGGCAACACGCCACTGTCAATTGACACACAAAAACCGGTGGTAATGGCCGAGGCGATTCGCGCTGGCGTTTCGATGGTCAACGACGTCAGTGCGCTGAGAGCGCCTGGTGCGTTGGAGATATGTGCGGCATCGGACTCTGCTGTCTGTCTTATGCACATGCAAGGGGAGCCGCGCACGATGCAGGAAAATCCGACCTATGGTGATGTTGTTGCGGAAGTGCGTAGCTTTTTGCTCGCGCGGGTTGAGGCGTGCATCGCAGTTGGAATAGCGCGTAAGCGAATCGTGGTCGACCCGGGTTTCGGCTTTGGAAAATCGCTCGACCACAACCTAGCGTTGCTGAGGCAACTTGATGCGTTCGCAAGTTTAGGGCTGCCGGTCCTCGCGGGCTTATCCCGCAAGGCGATGTTTAAGGCGTTGCTGGACCGTGAAACGTCCGACCGGTTGGTGCCAAGCGTTGTCGCGGCCGTGATCGCGGCCCAACACGGCGCGTCAATTCTACGAGTGCACGATGTTCGCGAAACCCGCGACGCCTTAGTCCTTTGGAAAGCGACATCGCGGCCCCCGCTTAGTCGGCAATAACTCCCGCCTGACTGCCGCCGTTGACCCCGCCAAATTGCCGAAAGTATCCTCTCGCAAGTTGGCCTTTGCAGGCTATGTGTTGCTCCATCTGCCGCTCCATGTGTTGCTTCATCCGCTGCTCCATGTGTCGCTTCATGTGCGGCAATTCCCCACTTCGATTTGCAGAAAATTACAATCGCAGACCGACCTGACTGAACATGTTTGAAGTTAAGACGATTCTTGTGATGAACATCACCGCGTGTTTTTTGCTCGCGGTGTCGTTACGTACTGCAATCAACACCCCGCCAGGCGAATCGCGCGACGGATTATGGTTATGGCTAGCGTCCCTACTCGCGCAGGCGATTGCCTATAGCCTTCTTGCTGCCAGCGAAACGGCCAATTTGGCGCTCTACTACGTTCTCGCAAATTCGCTGCTCGCGACGTTTATTTCGCTGCAAGCCGCAGCGCTGTTTCAATTCTTTGGCAAGCGCCTGAGTAGTTGGTGGCAGTTGTTACCCGCCTTACTCATCGGCGCGTTGTTCGCGCTGGCGGCGGGCTCAGTTGCGACATTGTCGATATTTGCGGGCGTGTTCTTCGGAACCGCCTATGTGGTGCTTGCAACTATCGCGACTTACCTAGGGCGTGGTATGCGCTCTGCAGGTCTCCAACTGCTGGTAGTTGGCTTTGCCTTAGGCGCGGTCGCGTTTTTATTGCGCGCCATACCAGTGCTGGTGATGCCAGATCTGTTGGGGGGCGAGCTCGCATCAGAAAAACTGTTGGTGGCCGGCTTATTTTTGTCCTTTATGGTCATCATCTTGACCTCGGTAGGATTTCTAGTGGTACAGAAGGACCGCGCTGAAGCGGCCGCGACGAAACTGGCTGTGACTGACCCGCTCACCGGCACCTTCAACAGACGGACGTTTCTTGACTTAGCGGAAAAGGAAATCGCGCGGGCACGCCGCTCGCAAGAGCCGCTGTCGTTAGTGTTATTTGATCTCGATCACTTCAAATCGGTTAACGATAAGCATGGGCACCTCGCCGGTGACCACGTCCTGAAGCGGTTTGTTGAAGTCGCCACGATGTGTCTACGGCAAGAGGATTTATTGGTGCGATATGGGGGCGAAGAATTTTGTCTTTTGCTGCCACAAACCAATACCGAGGATGCGGCTGGACTCGCCGAGCGAATTCGCGGCGCAACCGCTTACTCGTCGTTTGCGTTGAATGACGGCATAGCGGAACAAACCATCCGTATCACGGTGAGCGGCGGCGTCGCCGGTCTCGGTGAGAACTCGGGTGAGGATATCGGCTCCCTAATTGCTCGCGCTGATGAGGCCATGTATGCCGCTAAAGAAGCAGGGCGCAATCAAATTGCCGTGTTTCCAGACGGCGCAGACCTGTCCCTGCTCACCCGGAGCCAATGCTTGCGCGCCGTCAAGCCCGAGGCGACGCCGATTGATCCGGTTGAGCGCAGCACGATATCTGGGGCAAACGAGCCAAGTTGACTGCCACCCCGTCGGCTGACCCAAGATTATTGATCTTTATGTTTGGTTTGTAGCACCGGCTCAATTGATCCTCCAGCGCTAGCTTCGGTGTGATCGGATTTTGGCGGTGCGGTGGGCTCCATTGACGCGGGCGATTTGCGGGATAACCACCGGCTGGCCCGAAGGCCAAGCGCATCCATGTAGGTAAACAATACCGGGACGACGACGAGTGTCATGATGGTTGACGTAATGATGCCGCCAATTACCGCGTGTGCCATTGGCGACTGTAGCTCAGAGCCGGCTCCGAATGCGAGTGCCAGCGGCAGCATGCCGAAAATCATAGCGGGGGTGGTCATCAGAATTGGCCGCAGACGAACTTGGCCGGCCGCAAGGATTGCCTCGGTGCGATCCTTGCCTTCGCGGATCCCTTGGTTGGTGAAGTCGACCAATAAGATAGCGTTCTTGGTCACCAGCCCCATCAGCATGATGAAGCCAATTACGGAGAACAGATTTAGCGTTGAGCCAAACATGATCAGCGCAAGAAACACACCAATTAGCGATAACGGCAGGGACGCCATGATGGCAATTGGCTGCAGAAAACTACCAAACTGCGAGGCCAAGATGAAGTAGATAAAGATCACCCCAAGCGCTAACGCGGCAACTGCGAATCCGAGTGACTCCTGCATATCCTGAGAAGAGCCGCCGAACTGGAAACGGTATCCGGGCGGCAATGCAATCGCCTCCGTTATTTTCTTTACCTGTTGGGAGACCCCGCCGACACTTACGCCATTCGAAACACCTGCCATGATGCGAATTTGACGCTGTAGATTTCTGCGATCAATGCGACGCTCGGACACGCTTGGCTGGAAATCAGCAATCTGACGTAACGGCACCATGCGTGCAGTGCCGTCGGCATTGGTGCCGTTAGCGCGCACAAAAATTTTGTCCAAATCGCCAATGCCGGTGCGTTCACCACGCGGCAAGCGAACCATCACTTGGTGGTTCTCGCCGTCCGGTCCTTCCCACTGCCCGACTGGCTCGCCCGCGATCAGGGCGCGGGCGGTGATGCCAATTTCGTTCATCGAGACACCGAGATCTGAGGCGAGCTCGCGGTTGACGATAATGTCGAGCGACGGATTGGTTGGCTTGAACGAGGAGTCAATGTCGACAACCCCGTTGATCGCCTTCATTTTTTTTATGACATCTTGAGACATGCGATCAAGCTCCTTAATATCGGGCCCCATGACAAAGACTTGGATCGGACGATTGAAGCCGATGTTGATCTCCAACCCGGCAATACGATTCAGGCGCTTGCGAATCACGTCGTCGAGCTCCTTTTGGCTGCGCTTACGTGCTTCTTTGTCCACTAGTTGAAGTTCGAACCACGCATTGTTTTTGTTAACGGTCTTCGAAACGCGTTTGATCTCAGGGAAGTCGCGCAGGGCAGCTTCGACCTGTTCTGCCTTGGTGGTGGTGTAGGCCAGTGAGGAGCCGATTGGCGTTTGAATCTGCACGCTGGTCCAGTTGTTGTCCTCCTGCGGGACAAATTCAGACCCAATGAACGGCACAAGGAAAAAACTGCCGACAAACGTCAGGGCAGCAATGCCCAGGGTCGTTTTGCGATGGCCGAGCGACCAGCGTAGCCAACCATCGTAGCGTCGGTGTAACCCATCCATCAACGACTCTTGGCGATCGAGTAACCACTTGATGGGTTGTTTGTCCATCCAGCGCGACTTTGGGTCGTGCCAAATTGACGAAAGCATCGGGTCTAGCGTGAACGAAACAAATAAAGACACCAAAACCGCAACGACGACAGTGACACCAAATTGGAGAAAAAATTTGCCAATGATGCCGCCCATAAACGCGACCGGCAGGAAGACCGCGACGATGGTAAAGGTTGTCGCCATGACGGCGAGGCCGATTTCGTTGGTCGCTTCAAACGCCGCTTGCATATGGGTTTTGCCCATCGCAAGGTGTCGCACAATGTTTTCGCGGACCACGATGGCGTCGTCAATCAAAATGCCAATTGAGAGTGACATTGCCATTAACGTCATGAAATTGATGGTGAATCCCATCGCATAGAGCACGATAAAAGTTGCGAAGATAGAGATGGGTAGCGTGAGGCCGGTAATGACGGTTGAGCGCCAGGAATGGAGGAAGAAGAAAACGATCAGGATGGTGAGTAGCGCGCCTTCAAGAATGGTCGTCTTCACGTTGTCGACGCCGTCCTTGATGAACTTGGAGCGGTCGAACGTAATGTCCAACTTAATATCGCCGGGCAGAGACTTCTTGAGTTCAGCCACCTGCTTCTTGATCCCATCGGCCATATCGATCGTATTTGCACCGCGGGTCTTGCGGATTTGAATGGAGATGGCGCGCTTGCCGGAGTCTGTCGAGAAAGAAGTCTCTTCGCGTTGTGCATCAGAAACATCTGCCACTTGGCCGAGCGTAATGGCGGAGCTGGCACCGTTTGTGCCATTTGCGCCACCACTACCACCACCCCCCCCGCCACGACGGGCGACGATGATGCGAGAGAAGTCTTCCGCTTTGCGGATTTTTCCTTGTACGCGCACCAAGCGCTCTGTGACCTCTGAAACGAGCGCACCCGCGGCAATATTCTGATTCTCAGCCCGAATCGCAGCAATTACTTCGTTCACGCCGATGCCGAGTGCAGCCATTTTTTCAGGGCGTAAGTTGACCGCAAGCTCACGTCCGACGTCACCTGAAACTTCGATGTTGCCGACCCCTGGCGCACCCTGCAGCCGCTTCACGACCAGCTGATCCGCGAGGTCGGAGAGTTCGCGCAAGCTGCGAGAGTCCGAGCGCATTGACAGGTAGATGAGCGGTTGGTCGTCGTCCATGCTGGCGCGCGAAACGGTGGGCTCTCCCACGTCGCGGTTAAATGCCCGGCGCGCTTCGGCGACCTTATCGCGCACGTCTTGTATCGCCACTCGCGGATCCGTCGTCAACTCAAACTCGACAACGACCCAGCCGAAGCCGATCTGGGAAGACGAACGAATGGTCTTCACGCCGTTAATCGTGTTGACGTTTTGTTCAATTACACGCACGACATCCTGCTCGACGGCTTCTGCCGATGCCCCAGGGTAGGGGATGGAAATGACGGCAATTGGAATGGAGATGTCCGGCATCTGATCGACCGACAATCTTTGATAGGAGAACAGGCCGAGTACCATCAGCGCGGCCATTACCATGGTGGCGAATACGGGATTGTTAATTGAGACTTTGGTCATCCACATGGATGTTCTCCGATTGAGGCGTGGCGTTTGGAACGAAATAAGGTGGCTATTTAGGCGCTAGCGGCCAAGCAGAACAATTGGTATCAAACACCAGCAAGCACGGGTGTTTTCAGGTAAAAAGTGCCGAAGACCGCCGTGTAATAAGGACTTAAGGACTTTTAAGATTTGGTCGCGGGCTAAACAGGTGTTTTGGTCGAAGTGCCAACTTCGGTTGACGCGGTTTTGACGATGGCCGTCGCACCCGCCTTTAACCCTTCCATCCTGACGGCAACCACTTGCGCGCCAGCGTCGAGGCCGTCGCGAATCTCGACCAACCCGAGGTCAACGTTGCGCGCGCCAATCGAGACAGGCTTACGTTCAATCTTGGCTTTTTCAATAACAAACACGTAGCTTTGGCCACCTTCCTCACGCAGCGCAACGAGGGGGATCGAATTGACCGCGCCGCGCGACTGTGCCGCTAATTTGCCGGTCGCAAACATGCCGCCTTTAAGCGCTTGGTCAGGATTCGCGAGGGACAGGAAAACGGAGATCGAACGCGATCCTGCCTCGGCGGAGGGATTAATTCGTTCTACCTTGCCTTGGAAGCGTTGTGCCGCGAAGCCATCGACGGTAAACGAAATTTCCTGACCGATCTTAATGCCGGGGATTTCGCTAACCGGCACACCCGCCTCGAGTTCCATTCGTGACAGATCAACAACTTGAATGACTGGCATGTCAGGCGATACCTTCTCGCCGAGGTTTACCATGCGTTTGGCGATGATGCCGCTGAAGGGCGCGCGGATGGTCGCGTCATTCAGCGCACGCTGCGAAATGGCCGCTTGCGCTTCTGCCGATTTGAGATTCGCGCGAGCCACCTCGGCCGAATTAGAAACGGCGTCAAATGCATTTTGGGAAATAAAGTTTTTCTGCAAGAGCTGCCGGTTGTTGGCCTCGTTCTTGCCCGCCAATTCAAGCCTAGCCTTCATTTCAGCGACCGACGCCAGTTGTGCGTCATAGCGCGCACGAAGGTCGGCACTGTCAAGCGAAATCAACACTTGCCCAGCAGCCACACCTTCGCCCTCTTGCACATGCACCTTGGCAACTTCCGCAGCAACTTTTGATTTCAGGATGGCTTGCACCACCGGCTTCAGCGTGCCTGAAATCGGTATCACATGCCCCAGCTCAACGGGACCAAGAATGGCGAGGTCGCTCTTGGCAAATTCGTAAGTCTTTTCAGTTTCCTTCTTCGGCTCCTCTTTTTTTGCCGAAACCACGCGCCAGGCGATTAACGATCCTCCAATCAAGACAATCGTGAGTAGTCCAACACTCACGCGGACCCATCCGCGCCGACCAAGGTGACCGTGCGGGTGGACCGGCGGGGTAGATTCTAAGGCGGGCGATGAGCGTTTTTTGAAGAACATGGCAGTTACGCTTTCGGGGGCTAAGGTCAGGTTGGCCCAAAGGGCGGTGGAAACAGAGCGTTGGCATATTGCGCAGGGAGCTCGAGTTGGTACAGGACGCAGTTTTTGATGGTCGGATTTTGCGCGCGTCGGCAATAACGTTCCAATCAGACGCGACGAAATGCGGAATCAGATTCGCCGGGTGACCGATAAGCCGACAAAACGCAGGGTGATTTGCGGGTTAAGTGACTCATCGGGTCAGTGGTCCACCGGCTCACCAGTTCGCTGCTGCACTAGTGCGCTAGTGTTTGCTCCCAATTATGTTGAGAACAACGTTAGCCATTCCGACGCCCACTTTCCAGTGAGCAATTAAAAATATCTTCGCAAGGTTTGAGGTTTTGACAAACTAAGTCGAGAACAACGACGAAAACTCTCCCCAACCGGAACTTCGCGCGCAATTTAGTCGAGAACAACTATTTATGGACCCCCGTTGCTGGAATGACCGGTTTGCTGCTGCGGAAACCGCCGCAGTTGACGGCGAATTTTTAGTCTACCCTCTCCCGTCGTTCAACCAAACTGTTCTCAACATAATTGCCTGAGGCGAGCCAAAAGTTCAGAACATAATTGCGGTGTTCTCAACATAATTAAGAGCAAACAGCTAGTGCGCCAAGAAGCCGAGCAGGTGTGGATCGCCTGTTATGTGTCGACGACGATGCTGCGCTGGCGTGGGATTCGGTCAGGGCGCCACTGAATGGCTGCCTCGGCTAGCAGGTGCATCGGGTCGCGGCAGTCTGCTGAGATTGGTTGGTTGAGGAATCGAAGTGCACGCTGCAATAAGGAGGTGCGGTCGGCGACTGAAACAGACTTCGCCAACGTTTGTTTGGAGAGTTTTTCACCTAGCCGGTTCGTCGCAACCGGTATGTGCAGATATCGGGGCGTCGGAAAGCGCAGCGCTTGTTGCAGGGCAATTTGGCGCGCCGTCGAATCGAGTAGATCGGCACCGCGAACCACGTAGGTGATGCCACAATCGAAGTCGTCCACCACCACCGCCAGCTGGTACGCCGTCAGGCCGTCACGGCGGCTGACCACAAAATCGCCGACCGCGTGCGCCACATCTTGGCTCTGGGGACCCTGCAATCGATCATTGAATTGAACCAATCCGCTGGGCGAGATGAATCGTATCGCGGCTCCATCGCTCGGGTGGTGTTTGCCACGACACGTGCCCGGGTAGATGGGACCGTCGATTCCCGCCACCGCAGAGTCTGCAATTTCGCGCCGCGAGCAATGGCAGGCGTAGCAATAGCCCGCGTCATCTAATGTCGTAAGCACTTCACGGTAGCGGGTTTTGCGTTCGGACTGCACTACGACGTCGCCGTCCCAATGGAGACCGAACGCGGTCAGCGTCGACAAGATTTCTTCAGCGTAGGACGGCTTGCACCGAGTTTCGTCGACATCCTCGATTCTTACCAGCCAGTGACCATTGTGCGCCCGTGCGTCAAGGTAACTCGCGAGCGCCGCGACGAGTGAGCCGAAATGCAGTGGGCCGGTCGGCGAGGGCGCAAAACGACCGATGTATTGTGGGCCAGTGGGTTGTGGTGGTGCGAGCATGTTGCGTGAGGGATCGGATCGTTGGCTATGCCGCGTTTGAGATTGCGGCGGCGACTTCCGGCGTTTCGAATTCATGGATAAACCATCGTAGCGCGTTGCCGGTCCGGTTGGCACGCCACGCAACGCACCGGCCCGCGTCGGCGCGCGGAAACAACACATCAAGTGCGACGAGCCGTCCATCGTTAAGTGCGGCTGCTGCAAGATGTGCAGGAAGATAGCCGACGCCCATGCCTGCAATCTGCGCATCAAGTTTGTCGGTCATGGTGGCCACTGTGAGTACGTCCTGGCCGGAAATGAGGCCGACCGTACGCGGTGGAGTGTTGCGCGATGAATCCGCTACGCTAATGGCGCGGTAACGCGTGATGATTGCGTCTGTTAATGGTTGAGGTTCGGCAAGAATGGGGTGGGATGGAGCCGCTGCAAACACCCAATGCAGCGGTGCAAGCGGCAGTACCGCATAACCGCCGCCCGACGGGACTTCTGCGGGCGCACCGACGATAAGGTCTGCGCGGGCCGACGTCAGTGCATCCCAAGTGCCACCCAAAACTTCCGTTGAAAGTCGGATGCGCGTTCCCGATTGCTGCGACCCGAAATCCTGAATTAACCCGAACAGCGCGCGCAGCGGGGTGATGGTATCAACCGCAATCCGCAACTCAGTCTCCCAGCCCTTCGCCACCTGCTGGATGCGGCATTCTAGGTCGGCGGCGGCCTTTAACAAGATGCGACCTTCGTTAAGCAGTTCATGACCCGCCGCGGTGAGAACCGCGCGGCGACCGTCACGGTCAAACAGAGCAAGGCCTAAATCGCCTTCCAATTGTTGGATGGTGTAGGTGAGTGCAGATGGGACGCGGTGCAACTCCGCTGCTGCACGGGCGAATGAGCCGTTGCGCGCAATCGCATCAAGCACTTGTAACGCGTCGAGGGAAAGGCGCATTGGTTTGGCGGGCAGTAAAAAGGTGGTTTATTCAAAAAAATTGAATTAATTGCTCGAAATTATCCGCTTGTTTACTTTCTTCTTCAAGCCCATATTAGCTAGCTACCAGCCTTCTTAGCTGCTGGTAGTTGCGCAAACTTTTGATGGGAAAAATATTCAAAATGATTGAAATTCGTAAATCACAAGAGCGCGGTTACGCCGACCACGGGTGGCTAAAGAGCTTTCATAGTTTTTCCTTCGCGGACTACTACGATCCAAAATTTATGAATTTCGGGCCGCTTCGCGTGATTAACGAAGATCGCGTTGCTGCTGGGATGGGATTTGGCACCCATGGGCATCGCGACATGGAAATTGTGAGCTACGTCCTCGACGGTGCGCTTGCGCATCAGGACAGCATCGGCAACGGCTCGTCGATCCGGCCCGGGGATGTGCAGCGCATGAGCGCGGGGACCGGCGTTGAGCATTCTGAATCCAACCACGCTGCCGATCAGACGACACATTTTTTACAGATATGGATACAGCCGAATCAACTAGGCATTGCGCCGTCTTACGAAGAGAAACACTTTGCAGACGCCGAAAAACGCGGGCAACTTCGGGTGGTTGCGTCGCCAGACGCTCGCAGCGGGTCTGTCAAGATTCATGCCGATGCAATTCTCTATGCCGGGTTGTTTGATGGGGCAGAGACGGCCTCGTTAGCGATTGCGTCGCACCGGCGCGGCTACGTACATGTTGCAAAAGGACGTGTGGTAGTAAACGATCAACAACTTAACGCTGGCGATGCCTTGAAGCTAGTCAATACGCCAATGATTACGATCCGACAAGGCGAGGCCGCTGAAGTGCTCGTCTTTGACCTTGCCTAATTCTGAGTAGCGGACGCGGGAAACGATCATGCAGACCATCGCCTTGAAATCCATCGTGCAGGTGATCCAAGCGCACATCGCGCCGGTTGGCACGTTCACCGTTAGGCGCGCGCTGCCAGATCAACACCGCCGTTCGGTAGGACCTTGGGTGTTTCTTGATCACTTCGGCCCGTTTCGCGTCAAGCCTGGCGAGGACGGCGTTGGGCCGCACCCACATGCCGGCATCGAAACCGTTACCTATCTGCTATCAGGGCGCAATGAGCATCACGACTCCGCCGGGCACCGCGGCATCGTTGGTCCGCTGGGCGCGCAATGGATGACTTCGCGTCGGGGGATTGTGCACGCCGAGTATCCGCGGCCGGAAAACGCGGCAGAGATGACGCAGCACGGCATACAACTTTGGACAACGCTACCGCGCGACCTCAAGTTGATGGCGCCGCGCTACCAGCGTATCGACGCAGATGCCATTCCAAGCGTGCACAGAGACGGCTACGCGGTGCGGGTGATTGCAGGTGCGTTCGAGCAAACCAACGGCCCGGCGGACGTGCTAATGCCGACCTTGTTATGGCATGTGAATGTTGCAATTGGAAGAACCTTCGAGGCTGAGATTCCCAGTGGCTTCGAACTCGCAGCCTACGTAATGGCAGGATGCGCTGCGTTTTCTGCAGGTTTGCAACAAGCTGGAACGGGTTCGTTGGTGGTCTACTCGAATGACGGCGGTCGCGTGCGATTCGCCAATCGCGGCAGTGAATCGCTTGATGTAATGTTGTTGGGTGGCGCCCCCGCAGAAGGCCCACTCATGTTCCACGGACCGTTCGTGATGAATACGGTTGAGCAGATTCGGGCGGCTGAGGTCGCTTTCCGTAGCGGTGCAATGGGGACACTTTCGGTATGAGCACAAATTCAGTACGTCTGGTCATCGGGATATTTATCGTCGGCGTCTTGGGCGTGACGTCGCCTTCGCCGGCAGGTGCGGCGGAAGCCGCGGTAGCAAACATCAGCAAAGTGTTTGGCGATCAGCCGGCGGGAGAGTACGTGTTAGATCGCGCGCACGCCTCCGTGGTGTGGCGCGTTGCGCATATGGGCTTGTCGAGGTACACCGCACGATTTGACAAGATGGAGGGAAAACTCGACTTTCGCCCTGGTTCTGCGGCATCTTCCAGCGTCGAATTTAGCATTGAGACCGCATCGGTAAACACCGGCATCGCACCGTTTAACCGACAGCTCATGGATGCCGATTGGTTCGATGGGGGTAAACAACCGATGATTCGGTTTCGTTCGACCGGGATGGAGGCGCTTGGCGGAAATCGTTATCGGCTTTCAGGTGGCCTGACCATGCGCGGCGTGACCAAACCTGTTGTTTGGGAGGTGACCTTTAACGGTGGCCTTTACAACACATTCATGCAGGCAAACGCGATCGGTTTCTCAGCGAAGTCAACCATCAAGCGCAGTGAATGGGGCATGACAAAACTGATCCCGCTGGTAGGTGATGACGTCGATGTTGAAGTCGAAGTTGAGTTTCTTAATCGGCCAACTGCCGGTTAGCGCTGAACAACATGGAAAATTCGATACCCTCGCGTTACAACGGCGTTGCAATCGCGTTTCATTGGCTACAGGCCATCATGATTACCGCCTCCTTTGGCGTGGGGCTGTACATGGTAAGTTTGACGATGAGCCCGACGCGCATCAAGCTGTACAACTGGCACAAATGGGCGGGCGTCGCTATCTTGACCATCGCGGCGCTGCGATTATTGTGGCGGCTTACACATTCGCCACCAGCGCTGTCCGCTAATATGCCGCAGTGGCAGACCAGTATTGCGAAGATGACGCACCTGATGCTTTATGGGTTGTTTTTTGCGGTGCCGCTTACCGGTTGGGCGTATAGCTCGGCCGCTGGTTTTCCGATTGTCTGGTTTGGCGTGATTCCGCTGCCGGATTTTGTGCCAAAGGATCGTGATTTGGCGGAATTTCTGAAACCTTTTCACTGGATGGCCGCGTATGCGCTTGCATCTCTGGTTGCGTTACATGTCCTAGGCGTCATCAAACACCTGGTAATGGATGACGATAATTTGTTGAGTCGTATGCTGCCCCCTATGTCTGGAGAAAGAAAATGAAAGTTGTTCCGCAATCGACATACAAATTTGCAACGCTTGCCTGCGTTGCGCTGCTGTCCACCCAATCTCAACTCGTCAGCGCACAACAAAAACTTGCGCCCGCGCAAAGTGAAATCGCGTTCATCAGTAAACAGTTCGGTGTGCCGGTCGGTGGGAAATTTAAGAAATTTGACGCTGAAATTTCCTTTGACCCGAAGAAAGTGGAGACGGCGAAAATCAACTTTAATGTCGATTTATTAAGCGCCGACATTGGCAATAGCGAAACTGAGACGGAGTTGAAGAAGCCGGGATGGTTCAACTCGATGAAAACACCGCAGGCGAGCTTCTCCTCGACCGCCGTGAAGGCACTCGGCGGCGGAAAATTTGAGTTCACGGGCAAGCTCGCCATTAAGGGTATTTCACAAAATGTGGTGGTGCCGGTGACGCTGACCCAAGCTGCGGGCGTTACCCGTGCCGTGGGTAGCTTCACGCTGAAGCGGCTGGATTTCAAAATCGGTGACGGTGAGTGGAACGACGTCTCCTTGGTCGCCAATGAAGTGGTGGTCAATGTGAAGCTCGTCTTTACCGGTATTGCCCCTCTTTAATGGATTTATTTCGCAACACTTTTTAATCACATAAGGACAATTACCCATGAAACTTTCATCCATCACGCTTGCTGCCGCAGTTGTTGCCGCCCTTGGGTCGCCGCTGGCAATCCAGTCTGTGCAGGCGCAATCGGCCACCTACACGGTTGAGCCTACCCATACGTTTGTCATGTGGGAGGCCAAACACTTCGGCACATCGACATCGCGTGGTCGCTTCGATAAAAAGAGTGGCTCGATCACCATCGACCGTAAGGCGAAGACCGGCAAGGCGGAAATCACCATCGACATGAAATCGATGAATACCGGCGTGGCCGCATTCGACAAACACCTGACCGGTGACGATTTTTTTGCCGCTGAGAAATTCCCAGAAGCCAAGTTTGTTGGCACGGGCTTCAAGTTTGATGGTGACAAGGTCATCGAAGTTGCCGGCACGCTGACGATGCACGGCAAAACGAATCCGGTAACTCTGAAGTCAACCGGTTTTAACTGCTACATGAGCCCGTTCGTTAAGCGCGAAGTTTGTGGTGGCGATTTTGAAACCACGATCATGCGTAGCCAGTACGACATGAGTTACGGCTTGCCGGGCATCCCGGATGCAATCCGCTTGTTGATCCAAGTCGAAGGTATCAAGGCCGAGTAGTTTTTTGACGTAGGTCCAAAGGCAGGAAGGCAACTATTGGCGGGCGATTTGGGGATGTTTTGCCTCAAAGTGCCCGTCAAAGCTGGACTTTTATTCGCGAAAGGAAGTAAGTGGCAAAACCAAATATCGTTGCCTTCGCTGGCAGCAATCGGCAAGGAAGCATGAATCGTGCGGCGCTCGCGCTCGCCGTCAGTGGCGCGCGCGAGGCTGGTGCGGAAGTGAATGTGGTGGACCTTCGCGAGTTTGAGATGCCGCTCTATGACGCAGATTTTCACACCAGTCACGGCGTGCCTGACAGTGTTCGCCAATTACGCGAGCTGATGCGTGGTGCCAATGGCCTTCTCATCGCGAGCCCGGAGTACAACGCTTCCATCACGCCGTTGCTAAAAAATACCATCGATTGGTTATCGCAGTCAGTGAGCGACGGCATTGGTGCTGGCGGCGGCCGTATGCCGTTTGATGGCAAGATTGTCGGGCTGCTTGGTGCGTCGGCTGGCGCATTCGGTACCATTCGCGCGCTACCGCACGTCTCATACATCCTCTCGAATCTTGGTGCCATCGTATTGCCGGTGGTGGCGGTGCCGGGCGCAGATAAATTGTTTACGCCCGACGGCGCCATCGCAAACGATCGCCAAGCAAAAATGTTGCATAGTTTGGGGGCAAAGGTTTCAAGCATGGCGAACGTTGTCGTTGGCGGGGTGTAAGTTACCCACGTGAGTTGTGCACGTGAGGCGCGCATGTGAGACGCGTAATCGAAGTCGACTATCGACCCGATGTGAACAAACAATTGCAAACTTTATGGTGTTGGGCGAGAGTGTCGAAGTCGCACGACATTTAGGAAAGGGACAGAAATGGCAAAGACAAAAAGCGTAGCAAAGAAACAAGTGGCAATCGATATCGGTATCAGCGAAAAAGAGCGCGCGTTAATCGCGGAGGGTCTGTCGCGGCTGCTCGCGGACACCTATACCCTTTACCTGAAGACACACTATTTTCATTGGAACGTCACCGGGCCAATGTTTCAAACACTGCATCTGATGTTTGAGACACAGTACAACGAACTGGCACTCGCCGTCGATGCGGTGGCAGAGCGTATTCGCGCGCTCGGCTATGAAGCGCCGGGTTCGTACAAGACCTACGCGAAGCTCTCGTCGATCGAAGAAACTGATCACGTGCCTGAAGCGACCGATATGGTTCGTTTGCTGGTGAAAGGCCACGAGGCTGTCGCCCGTACCGCGCGCAAGGTCTTTCCGGCTGCGGAAAAGGCGAGTGATGAGTCGACTGCAGATTTGTTGACCCAGCGGCTGCAAATTCACGAGAAAACTGCATGGATGCTACGTTCGTTGTTGGAGAACTAGTCGGGTTGGCGGCACTCGTCCGACTCAACGAAATGCGGTATCGCGACCGGGGCGGCGATTTTTACCTCAACTCTCAGGGCTCCCCAAATGGCAACACTTGAACTCACCAAAGAAAACTTCAACGAAACTGTCGAGAGCGGCAAAACCGTCATCATCGACTTCTGGGCTCCCTGGTGTGGTCCATGCCGCGCGTTTGCGCCGACCTTCGAGGCAGTCTCTGAGGAGTACCCCGATGTGGTCTTCGCAAAGATCAATACCGAGAACGAGCAAGAGCTCGGCGCCGCCTTCAACATTCGATCCATCCCGACGCTGATGGTGTTTCGAGAGCAGGTCGTCCTGTTTTCTGAGGCTGGCATGCTGCCAAAGTCAGCGTTGCAAGAGGTCGTCAAGACTTCGCTTTCACTGGATATGGTGAAAGTTCACGCAGAAATTGCGGCGCAGGAACAAGCGGCCGGAAACCCGCCCCAGTAAAGCACAGTAAAGTCCAGCAAGCACGGGCACTTCCGAGCAAAAGTGCTTGAAAGCTCCCGTCGATAGGGGGTTTTCAAATACTTTCATCCTGCATCACTGACCAGCGCCGCTGTTGAAGGCGGATGACATAAACTGGTAGCCCGTTTGACTCCCAATGCCGTAAGCAGATTCACGCTGCTTCCTTCCCTGTTATGCAAAATTTGTCGGATTTGAATCCCTTGGCTCAAACCGACGCGGTGACGGCCGCCAATTTTTCGGCGCTCAGGACGTCGTTCTTACTTGATGAGGAAGCGGCGCTCACAAGCGCACTCGGTCAGGCTAGAGTTGACGCCGCGATGAATCAGCGCATATCCGCGACGGCGACGAAACTCGTCGAGTCGGTGCGGGCCGAGCAGCGCTCCAATGCAGGAATGCAGTCGTTTCTGACGCAATACGACTTGGGTTCGCAAGAGGGTGTGCTGCTGATGTGCGTTGCCGAGGCGCTGTTGCGCATCCCCGATGCAGCGACCGCCGACAAACTTATCCGTGACAAATTTGCGCAGGGCGACTGGCAGAAGCATCTCGGCGCGAGTGACTCGTTACTCGTCAATGCCGGCACATGGGGCATGATGTTGACCGGAAAGTTAGTCAATGTTGCGCCCACGGACATGGTCGACATCGGCGGTTGGCTCGGCCGCATCGCGAACAAGCTCGGTGAGCCGATTGTGCGCACCGCGCTCAAGCAAGGCATGCGGCTGATGGCCGAGCAGTTTGTGATGGGGCGCGATATTGACGAGGCGCTTAAGCGTAGTGTTACCGGTGAGCAAGCTACGTATCGCCATTCGTTCGATATGCTTGGCGAGGCGGCGATGACCGCGGCCGATGCGGAGCGCTATTTCGATGCGTACCAAAACGCAATTGAGGTCATTGGTAGCTATGTGAGGCCGGGGCAATCGGTGTTTGCGGCACCGGGAATTTCCGTCAAACTTTCCGCGCTCCACCCGCGTTACGAACTCGCAAACCAGTCGCGCGTGTTTGCTGAGATGCTGCCAAAACTTGTGAGGCTCGCGGCGCTCGCGTGTGATCGCGGCATCGGCCTTACTTTTGATGCCGAAGAGACCGAGCGGCTGGAAATTTCGCTTGCGCTGTTCGCGGCGGTATTTGGTCGGCCACAATTTGCGAAATACGAAGGGCTGGGGCTCGCCGTACAGGCGTATCAGAAACGGGCGCCACATGTAATCGATTGGCTGATCGCGCTATCGACAAAACACGGCCGACGCATCATGACGCGATTGGTGAAGGGTGCCTACTGGGATACGGAAATCAAGCGCGCGCAAATGCAGGGGCTTGCGGGTTACCCGGTGTTTACCCGAAAGGTGAATACGGATGTTTCCTATCTCGCATGTGCGGCCAAGATGCTCGCCACACCTGAAGCCTTCTTCTGCCAGTTTGCGACACACAATGCGCATACCGTCGCAACAATTCTTGAGCGCACCAAGGCGGCCAAGGGTAGTGAGTTCGAGTTTCAGCGGCTGCATGGTATGGGAGTGGAGCTGTATGACGCCGTCCACCGCACCTCGGGTGCGGTTTGCCGCGCCTATGCACCGGTAGGCACACACGAAGATTTACTTCCCTATCTTGTGCGTCGTCTTCTCGAGAATGGCGCGAACTCATCGTTTGTCAATCGAATTGCCGATCCCGAGGTTGCGATTGAAGATGTTGTTGCTGACCCTATTGCTATCTGCGAAGCCAATATGCCTAAAGCCAATCCAAAGTTGTCACTGCCGAGCGATCTGTATCGGGCAGCCAGTGTGATGCGAAAAAATTCTTCAGGGTTTAGTTTTGCCGACCAGCCGATGCTCGATCATCTGATCCAAGAGATGGCGCCGGTACTCAGTAAAACCGATTGGGTATCGCAGCCCATCATTGCCGGTAAGCCCGTCCGTGGCACAGTTGAGCCGATGTCGAGTCCAGTCGATGGCGTACAGATCGGCAGCGCTGAAGCCGCTGACGAAAGTCTTGTTGGGTTGGCGCTGGACTTGGCCAAGCAGTGGCCGGGTATGCCTGCATCCGAGCGGGCCGCGATACTGGAAAGGGCTGCAGATCTGCTCGAAGAGCGCACCTCTTTCTACATCGCGCTGATGGTTCGTGAGGCGGGTAAAACATTGCCAGACGGGCTCGGCGAGGTGCGCGAAGCGGCGGACTTTTGTCGTTACTACGCCCAGATGTGCCGTACACACTTTGCTGCACCCGAAGCCTTGGCAGGACCAACCGGTGAATCCAACGAGTTAAGCCTGCACGGCCGCGGTACGTTTGTGTGTATCAGCCCGTGGAATTTTCCACTGGCGATATTTCTGGGTCAGATCACTGCTGCGTTTGCTGCCGGTAATGCGGTGATGGCCAAGCCAGCAGAGCAGACGCCGATTGTTGCCTTTGAGGCGGTGAAACTGCTGCTCGAAGCCGGGATGCCGCCCGTAGCAATTGCGTTGCTGCCCGGCAAGGGGGAGACGATCGGCGCGGCGTTGGTAAGTGACATTCGCGTCGATGGAATCGCGTTTACGGGCGGTACGAGCACGGCGCGATTGATCAATCAATCGTTGGCAAAACGAGATGGCGCGATTATTCCTTTCATTGCCGAGACCGGTGGTCTAAACGCGATGATCGCGGATTCCTCCGCGCTACCCGAGCAGGTGGTCAACGATGTGATTGCATCGAGTTTTAATAGTGCAGGGCAGCGCTGTTCGGCGCTGCGGGTATTGTGTGTACAGCGTGATATCGCTGGTCGCATCAAGGCGTTATTAGAGGGCGCGATGCAAGAGCTGCGGGTCGGCAATCCTGCCGAGCTCGACACTGACGTTGGCCCGGTGATTGATCGTGAAGCTTTCGACATGCTGGTGCGGCATCGCGAGGTGTTGGCGAGAGATTATCCGCAGGTCGGTCAGGTGCAACTTCCAAGTGACGTACCAGCGGGGCACTACTTTGCGCCGTGTGCGTTTGTGATTCCGACGCTGGGCACATTAAAAACCGAGGTGTTTGGCCCCATCCTGCATATCGTTGAATTCGACGCGGATGATTTGCTGAACTTGGTTGATCAAATCAATCAATCTGG
>JACMOJ010000141.1 GCA_014378085.1 Burkholderiales bacterium
GGAAAATCACGACAGGGTTCGCAATATGCGCAATGAAAGGCGGGAAGTTGCCGCCTAGAAGTTTCATTTTATGTCCCGAATAGGCGACGTCTCGCGCCTACGCGGGAGCATGTCTGGACGCAACGCGGAAACCACCGCTTGACGCGAAGATTGGTTCAACCAACAATCGCGCCATGCAGAGAAATGTAATACCAGTCACGCGACGTGCCGCATCGCGCGCACTGCGCGAAGCGCGGCGCTCATGGAAAATCCAGTACATGGATTCGAGCGCCTCGAACGCACTTGCGCGGGCATCATTGGCGCGCGCTATCGCAACAGAGGACGAACACGCCCACGCCTGGTCGCTGCTGACCATCGGTCATCACAACATGCGGTATGTTGCACCGGCCGACGGCCTCGCGCTGTTGGAATCGGCAAGGCAGATGTTTGACAAGATGGGAGATCGGCGCGGCCTGATCGTCTCCACAGTTGGAATCGCGCGCTGTTGGTGGATGCAAAGCCGCAATCGCGAAGCGCTTGACTTGCTTTTGCCGCTGCGCGCGGAGGGACTGAGTGAACTTGTCGAAGAAGAACGCGGCATGCTGCTCAATGGCATCGCAGGCTGCTACTCGATGCTCGGCGAACCCGCTCAGGCGTTTGCGTACATGTATCAGGCGCTGCGCGAATCGAGCCCCGCGCGTGATCATGGCTTCGATGTCGTGCTTTACTGCAATATTTCCCACGAATTGATTTTGCTGGGCGATTGCGAAGAAGCGCTCATTTATGTCAATGAAGGCATCGAGCGCTGCGGGCACGTCAATAATCCCCGTCTGATGGGCGTGCTGTTGCTAAACCGTATGACGTGCTTCACCGACCTTGCGCGTGCCAACGAGGCACTGCCGGATTTGTACAGCCTGCTGGCGATGCCCGCAAATGTCGATGGACGCGGCGCCACCAATCCGTCGTTTGAACAAATGGCCCTGACGGCGTTGCGCGCGGGCGACGTCAACCTCGGCGACTCCCTGATCGAACGTGCCCACGCCACCATGACGGAAGATGTACGTGCTGATGAGGCATTGGAGTTGACGATTGCCCGATCTGAGGTCGCGCGCTTACATGGCGACATTGCAGGCTCACTGCTGCTCCTGGCGCAGTCGCAGCCGTTGCCAGCGGCGGGATTAGGTTTACGAGTGCGCTGCCTGTTCTTCCAGGCGCTTGCCGATGGGCACGAGCGTTGCGGCAACGCCGCAGAAGCACTGCAGAGTTTGCGCATTTGGCAGACGGCACACCTCGAACGCAGCCACATGGCCTCGCAGGCGCGCCATCAGGCGGCTTCCCTCAAGACAGAGTTGATGCGCTTGCAACGGCAGCGCGACGCAATTGACGCGCGACATCGCTCGACAGAGAAGGCGCGTAGTGAACTAGAAGTGGCCCACAACAAACTGGGACAGAAGATGTTGCAAGTGGAGTCAGTGGAGGGGTCGGTCAAGGAAGAGGCGGTACGCGACGGTTTGACTGACTTGTTCAATCGCCGACACTTGGGGGATGTGCTACCCGGCATGTTGGCGCTGGCACGTCGCAACAACTGGGCGTTGGCGGTCGCGGTCATCGATCTCGACCGGTTCAAAATGGTAAATGACGAATATGGACACTTGGTCGGAGACATCGTGCTGAAATCGTTTGCTGCGCTGCTGCTGGCACAGTTAAGAAAAAGCGATGTCGTTTGCCGGTACGGGGGCGAGGAATTCTGCGTGCTGATGCCCCGAACGACAACTACACAAGGGCGACGCAAGATTGACGGGCTACTGAAAGAGTGGCGCGCGGTTCGGCTGTTTGCCGACGACAAAGTTTTGGGACAGCAGACTTTCTCTGCGGGTGTCGCGGAATCACTCGCTGCCGGTGGTGGAGACGAATCGGCGGACGCACTGCTCAAGCGTGCAGATGATTGCGCGCTGCTGGCAAAAAAAGCGGGTCGAAACTGCGTGCTGGGGGAAAATCAAGGACTGACAGCGGGGTTGCAGGTGCCCTAGCCGTGGTCTTGAGATCGTAAACAATTTAGTAAATAAACTCTAACAGCGGCGCGCCTCGTGGCATGATTTCGGCCGGAGAGGCTCGCCAGCATTAGAGTAAGTAAAAATATCTCCCTATTTCGCCGCCGGGTTCACGTCAATTAGTTCGACATCGAATATCAGCGACGCATTTGGTGGAATTGCATCACCTGCGCCGCGCTCGCCGTAGCCGTACTGTGGTGGAATAATGAGCGTACGTTTGCCCGCCACCTTCATGCCGACAACGCCTTCGTCCCAGCCTCTGATAACGCGTTTGGCACCGAGCGGAAACACAAACGGCTGGCCGCGATCCACCGAACTGTCAAATTTTGTGCCTTTTCCGCCGGGCTGTTTTGCGTCGTATAGCCAGCCGGTGTAATGAACCGTCACGGGCGCACCGGCTTCCGCAGTTTTGCCGGTTCCCACCA
The DNA here is from genome assembly GCA_014378085.1 of Burkholderiales bacterium. Next base: position 2,456 of record JACMOJ010000141.1, read on the forward strand.
AGTGGTCGATCAACGTCAGTTCTGTTGCGATCATTGGCAGGGGTGCCGTTGCATTCAAGCGCAATGGTGCCGCGGCGACCGCTGGCAAAGGTGCTGGAGCGGCAGACACCGATGTAGACTGCACGCCATCGCCCCGGTCAAGGATATTGAGAATTTCGATGTCGAATATCAGATTCGAGTTGGCGGGAATATTCGGCCGCACCCGGTCGCCATACGCCATATTGGCGGGGATGATCAGGGTGCGCTTGCCGTTCACCTTCATGCCAATCACGCCTTGATCCCAGCCCTTGATGACCTTGCCAACGCCAACGATAAAGCTGTACGGTGCAACGCGGTTGCGCGATGTATCGAACTGTGCCCCTTTGCCGTCCGGTTTTGCGGGGTCGTATAGCCAGCCGGTGTAATGAACCAGTATCGGGCTACCATTGACAGCGAGCGCTGACGCCGGGTTGCCCGCTTCGCGGTCAATGATTGTCAGTTGCGAGACACTGGATGGCAGCGTGGCGTTTGGTGCCAGGCGCAATGGCGCAGCGTCGGTAATGGGCAGAGGCGCGGATGTCGCGGCCTCGGCCACTGGTTTCGCTGCCGCCGGTTTTGCCGGTTCAGGTGCAGCACAAGCGTTCAGGGTTACTAAGGTAAGTGCAGTGAGGAGATGACTTTTTTTCATGGAAATTCCAGATGGTGGTGTAAATTTTATTTGCCCCTGGCAATGCCTTCACGGCGCGGGTCAGCGCCGCCTTGCCAGCCGGTTGAAGTTCGCATGATGCCATGCAAACCGCTCGTCATCTCAACGCTGCGCACTTCGTGGCCCATAGACTTCAGTGTCGCGGACAAGTTCTCAAGCGATGTCCCTTTCTCGATTTCAGTTGGTCCATTTTGGCTGCCAAAGTTCGGCAGTGAAATGGCAGCCTGTATGTCCATGCCCCAGTCGAGCGTGGCAACCAATGTCTTGGCAACGTAATTGATGATGGTCGGACCACCGGGGCTACCAATAATCAGGTGCAGCCGGTTGTGTGCGTCGAACACCAGTGTCGGTGACATGGCACTGCGCGGGCGCTTGCCAGGTTGAACAGCATTGGCGATTGGACGCCCCTTGTCTGTCGCGATGGCTGAAAAGTCGGTGAGCGTATTGTTCAACAGGAAACCATTTACCCAAAGTCGGCTGCCAAAAGCGGATTCGATGCTGGTGGTCATGCTGACCGCGTTGCCGTCCCTGTCGACAATGGAGATATGGCTGGTCGACGGAAATTCGAACGCGACGTCATCGGCCCGCGTGACCTTGGCGCCTGCGGGCGCGCCCGCCTCGGCAAGCCCCATTGTTTTATCACGACGGATCAATTCGCTTCGACGATAGTTATATGCCGGATCAAGCAAGCCGGCGATGGGGGTTGACGTGAAACGCTCGTCCGCCAGATGGCGCGCACGGTCCGCAAACGCCAACCGTCCCGCTTCGCTAATCAGGTGGACGGCGTCGGCGGAATTCGGCCGCACCGCCTTCA
>JACMOJ010000142.1 GCA_014378085.1 Burkholderiales bacterium
ACGGTGAGCGGCAACTGCCGCCGCTCAAATTCGCGGAGTATCCGCCAAACTCCTGCGCGCGAGCCGTATTCATAGATCGATTCCATGCTCATGTGGCGCGCCGCAAATGCTTGCGCACCAATGATTTCGGCAAGGAATTGCTCCGATTGCGCGTCGCCATGTAAAACTGAATTCTCAGCGCCCTCCTCATAATTGAGCACGAACTGGACAGCGATACGGGCGCGATCAGGCCAGTGCACCTCGGGGGGGTGACGGCTGTAGCCGATCAGGTCACGGGGGTAGGGAGGTGAAGGATTTTTTTCCATTGATGCTGTCACGAACCTGCGGTGGAAATGCTTAAGAACGCCCCCTCTCCCTCAATCCCTCTCCCACGAGGGGAGAGGGAAGCTTAAGCCCCTCTCCCTTGATGGGAGAGGGGTGGGGGAGAGGGTGAAACGGTGAAGGCAACTCGACTTAGGCCACCCGACAAATTGGTTATCAATTTACCTGTATCGCCAGCCAGTATTGGAACCGCAAAAAAAATCTAAAGCAAGTGCTGACACGTCAATTGCACTTATTCTCGGATTATCATTCGTCTCATGTACAAACACACGAAAAGCTTCAAATAGTGGGCCGCCTCACGACCCATGTACTGGATACGGCGCTCGGCTGTCCTGGGGTCGGCATCCCGGTTTCGGTCTATCGAATCGATAGCGCCTCGACGAGGCAAAGCCTTCAACGCACTGTGACGAACCAGAACGGTCGTTGCGATGAACCATTGCTAGAGGGAGATGCGTTCACTGCCGGCGTTTATGAACTGGTGTTCAACCTCGCCGAATACTTTGCGGCGAGCGGACAGAAATTGTCAGACCCGCCGTTCGTCGGTGAAGTAGTGCTACGAGTGGGCATTGCCGATGTTACCCAGCATTACCATGTTCCGTTGCTGGTATCGCCTTGGAGCTACTCGACCTACCGGGGTAGTTGAATATGGAAGCAACTTCTGTATCGGGTCACAGTCAGATTCGTTTTATTCTCGGCGGAAAAATTGTTTCGGTCGACGCCGTCGAACCCACGCGCACGGTGCTGACGCATTTGCGTGAATCGCTGGGCCGCCCTGGCACCAAGGAAGGTTGTGCCGAGGGTGATTGTGGCGCTTGTACGGTCGTTGTCGGCGAGCTGTGCGATGGGCGCGTGCAGATGAAGACGGTCAACTCCTGCATCCAGTTTTTACCCACGCTTGACGGCAAGGCGTTGTTTACCGTCGAGGACATGCGACTTGCAGATGGCAGTCTGCATCCGGTACAGGAGGCGATGGTCGTCTGCCACGGTTCACAATGCGGTTTTTGTACGCCAGGTTTTGTGATGTCGCTGTGGCGTGTTTATCTCCAGCACACGCTCAGCGATGACAACGACAGCCGCGCCGACGAGGCAGAAATTCGCAGCGCGCTGACCGGAAATTTGTGCCGATGCACGGGTTATCGCCCGATCATCGAGGCTGGCCTAAAAATGTTTGACCTGCCCAAAGCGACCTTTGACCGTGAAGCTTTGCAGGCGAATCTGCTGTCGATCAAACGCGACACCACGCTGGCGTTCGAACATAACGGCCAGCATTTCTTCGCGCCGAAATCGCTCGCCGAACTCTTGCAATTTCGCGCCACACATCCTAAGGCAACGATCCTGGCCGGGAGCACTGATGTCGGATTGTGGGTAAACAAACAGTTTCGCGATCTGGGCGACATCATCTTTATCGGCGAAGTCGCTGAACTCAAAACAATCACCGCGAGCAACACCACGTTAACCATTGGTGCCGCCGTGTCATTGGCCGACGCCTATGCGGCGCTGAGAGACCATTACCCGGAGATGAACGAAATGTGGGAGCGCTTTGCCTCACCGCCAATTCGGAATGCCGGCACTCTGGGCGGCAATGTGGCAAACGGTTCACCGATCGGCGACAGCATGCCCGCGCTGATCGCCTTGACTACCTCGGTCACGCTCGCAAGCGTCGCTGGCACACGCAAGCTGGCGCTGGAAGATCTTTACCTGGCGTATATGAAAAACGCCATTGCGTTTGATGAAGTGCTGATCGCCATCGAGATTCCGTTACCAGTGTCGGGAAGACAATTTCGCATTTACAAAGTATCGAAGCGATTCGATTCGGATATTTCTGCCGTCTGCGCGGCATTTTCAATTGTGCTCGATGGCGACCGCATATCTGATGCACGCGTCGCATTCGGTGGCATGGCGGCGACACCCAAGCGCGCCGCAGCGACCGAAGCCGCGTTGAA